>NZ_CP159835.1:1800000-2100000 GCF_047731265.1 Patiriisocius sp. Uisw_017
TTTGCACTGCAATTGGTTAAAGAAAATCAACTAGAAGACTGTGTTGATTTTGAAATGTTAGAAGGTATGGCCAACCAAACCGTAAATAATTTATTGGCAGAAAAAGTTAACTTATTATTATACACGCCAACTGTAAAAGAAAATCAATACAATGCTGCCATTGCTTATTTAGTTAGAAGATTGGATGAAGGTACGCAAGCAGGAAACTTTTTAAAAGAAGGCTACGATTTACAAGTAGGTTCTGAAAAATGGGATATTTTAAAAGACGAATTTTTAAAATCTATTTCTTTAATGAAAGACTTAGATACATCTCCTAATAGAAAACAGGATAGAAACAATGAAGTCCCTGAAATTATGGAAGGATTCCACAACGTACCGAATACGGATTGGAACTTGCCGCAAAACATTGCCTGGGCCCAGAAAATTAAAACGGATTGGGAAACTCCTGAAAATATTATAGGAACGACCATTCCTGTTGTTGGAGAATTAGATAATAATGAAAGATACACCATAAAAGTAAATAATTGGTCTGGTACGCCTCCTTGGGATTATGAAATGGCTCTTAAAGAAGATTATCAAAAAGCAGTGGATAGCACAACTGAGTGGCAAAATTTTGATGTAAAAAAAAGAGCACATCTGCTAAAAAGAGCCGCTGTAGAAATTGAAAGAAGTAGGGCTAATTTAATTGGAATTGCTGTTGCAGAACTTGGTAAAACAGTAAAAGAAGTAGATGTTGAAGTTTCTGAAGCGATTGATTTTGCTAATTTCTATGCAGAAAGCATTTTAGATATAGCTAAAGAATTTACGAGTGATGACAAAGGTGTTAATTTGGTATTGTCTCCTTGGAACTTTCCTATTGCCATTCCTATTGGTGGCGTTTTAGCGTCTTTAGCCGCAGGAAAAAAAGTGATTTTAAAACCATCCACCAATGCATCTGCTTGTGCCTATTTAACCTGCAAATGTTTATGGGAAGCAGGAATCCCTAAAGATGCCTTGTACTTTTTACCTTGTGAAGAAGCTATTCTTGATGATTTTTTAAGTTCGGGTAATGTTTTTGATGCGGTCATTTTAACAGGAGGTACAGAAACGGCTCTTTTCTTATTAGAAAGAAATCCTCAATTGAATTTATATGCAGAAACAGGAGGAAAAAATGGCACCATTGTTACAAGTTTGGCAGACAAAGAACAGGCTGCCTTAAATATTGTACAATCTTCTTTTGGTAATGCAGGTCAAAAATGTTCTGCTACTTCTTTGTTAATATTAACTGAAGATGTTTTCAACAACAACGAGTTTAAAGCCTTATTAAAAGATGCTACAAAAAGTAAAGTTTTTGGAAACCCTTGGGATTACTCCACAGAGATTGGTCCTTTAGCTGTACAGCTGTCAGAAAAACTGAAACATGTCATTCAGAACACTCCAGACCATCAATGGTTGGTGAAACCCAAGTTAAATGGTAATCACATGTTAACGCCTGGAATTATTTGGGATGTAACTACAGCCGATTACCCGTATCAAAATGAATTATTTGGACCTATTTTATCTGTTGTAAAAGCCAAAGACTTAAAAGATGCTGTTAGTATTGCGAACAATGTTGCTTATGGACTAACCGCTGGTTTAGAGTCTTTAGACGATAACGAAATTGAGTATTGGAACACACATATAGAAGCAGGTAATAAATACGTAAACAGATCTACTACAGGAGCTATTGTACAAAGACAACCTTTTGGAGGAATTAAAGCTTCCTGTTTTGGTTTTGGAATGAAGGCTGGTGGAATTAATTATGTACTTCAATTTACCAACATTAAATCAAAAACAACGGATTGGAAAGAAGACTATCAAAAATGGTATGATGAATTGTTTAGTAAAAAAATAGATTATGTAAATCGACGTGGTCAATCTAACGTTAGTAGCTACAATACCTACAAAGAAATTTTACTTTTATATGATGTACATACACCTCAAAAACATATTGACAAGGTAGAATATATCGCTGAATTCTTAAATATTCCGTTAATTAAAGATACTTGTGGTAATGCATTAAAGCATTATCCTAAAGACTTTACTTGTGTTAGAGCTTTGGGTGTTTTGTCGGATCACTTTTTAATTAGATGTCATCAAAGTGCGATTCACGTTTACAACTACGAGCCTAGGAATAGTGGCCGTATTGAATTGCTAAATTATTTAATTGAACAAAGTTATTCTCACAACTATCACCGATATGGGAATTTAATGGGAGTTGAGTACAACCCAAATGAGAAACCTAAATTTTATTAAATCTAAAAAGCGGCAAGTAATTTTTGATAACCAATGATAAAATTCTTTAGAAAAATTCGACAAAATCTTCTTACGGAAAACAAAACTGGAAAATATTTTAAATATGCCATTGGAGAAATTGTATTGGTAGTTATCGGAATTTTAATTGCGTTGCAAATTAATAATTGGAATCAGGATATAACCTCTAAAAATGAACTAGAACAGATTTTAAAAGAAGTAAGCAATGATCTCGAACAAGATATTTTTTGGTTAGATCAACAAATTGAAAATGGCGAGGGATTTGTAAATAACGTCGATTATTTACTTGGCAATGGTAACAACATGCCTGTTGATTCCTTATTGCATCGTATTTCTGCTGTTTATCGATATACCTATTTTATTCCTGTAAGTTTTGGATATAACAAATTTAACAAACACCCCAGAACAGAATTATTGCCTGATCGTTTAACCAATGATATCACTATTTATTATTCTGGTTTTTCAATCGAAAGAAATAGTATATCTCTTGAAATCAATACATTATACAGCTTAAATGCTTTTCGCAACTACCTTGTGAAATATGGATTTCCATTGGAAGTGAATGAATTGAAAAGGCTCGAAGATTTATCAAATTTAAACGACATTATTAACGATATAGAGTTCATCGGTATTTTAAGAACCATTAAAAATAATTGGTCTGTAGAACTCTATGTTTTGAATACTGCTCGTACAATGGCTAAAAACAATCTCGAAACAATAAATAATTATCTTTCAAGTATAAATGGATTTTAGAAATTGAATAGACAAAAAAAGAATAAATAACGAAAGCACAACAAAGTTCTGTGGTAAAAAAAAAGTAAAAATTCATTAATTTTTCACTAAAGTACTTCTGTAAGTATCCTCATCTATTAATCCTGATTTTGCAATTGCAAAAGCTTGTTTTAATAGCTTATTACAAACCGCAATGAATGCTGGTTTTTTCCTTTGGCGACAATACGCTCATAAAGATCTCTGCACCCTTTGTTGTCTGTTTTTACCCCTACAAACCAACTGCTGTAAAATTTAAATAAAAGCAAACCAAAATCAGGTATTTATACCTATTGACATTAAACTCCGATGCTTCTATATTTACGAATATAGAAGCCCTTTTATGATCCAGCATACAAGAAACACAAACCAAAAGATGGGACACTACCAATACCCTCAGCGGTACACTAAAGAGCATTTTAGATAGGCTGGGGGAGTACTTAGTGCATAAATTGGTTTTTTTACCATCGCCTGTAAAAAATAATTAGCGTGAATACGGGAAACCGTAATAAAACAAATAGCATAAAGAGTATTTTTAAACATTACAAAGCTGCGGGTACACACGCGGTAAGAAATAATTTTAATAAAATCATCATAAACCTTTTAGATTTGTGATGATTTAATAGAAATAAACGTCATATGGTGTTTATATACATGTTGCCACACATATAAAAAAATCACGCTGGATTGAATAATATTGAAATAATTAAATATATATGTTTCGGAATTTCATTTTTGATTGGTGGGATAATTTTCTCCTTTCAGGATGATTTAATGAACCCAAAAATGTACTCAAAAGCACTATATGCAAGCGGATTATGTTTTTTGATTGGAGTAATTTTAGAATTATCTGATTTTTTCTATATTGAACGTGGAATGACTTTGCTTGTAATGTCAATCGGAATTATTTACGTCGCATACTTTAAGTTGTTTCTGAATTTGTTTATAAAATGGAAAGGAACCAAACCAATAATTACTTCTGCCTCAAGTATGATTGGAGGAGGACCCATTGGAGGATTTACAACTAAATATGACGCGAAAAGAAGAATAACGGGTGCTGATTTTATTTTTAGTTTTGTGCAAGCTTTAGTGCCAATTTTCACAATTTTCGGACTTTTGATTTTAATTATAGAACTGAATAGATAACGCGGAAATACGTGTGGCAACAATGTATATAAAAAATAGCGCAAGTCTTTGCTAACACTAAGGTTTGGGCATTTTTGGAAAGTCGCCAAATTTTTAAATTTGACGATTTCCAATAAAAAAAATAGTAAAATTTAAAAATTCGGCTTGTGTTTCATCCGAAAAGTAACAGCTTATTTTCAGCGCTACTTTTCATATACGGAGCCGTTGTAAGTAATGCTCAAAATCCGTCTTCTCATCAAAATTTGTTTTGTAAAAAGTAAATAATAGTTTACCTTTGAAATCTAAATCAATGCGAAACTGAATGAAATGTTCCCAACTTTATCGAATATTAACGAAAGACGGTTGGTATGCAGTATCGCAAAAAGGTTCGCACGTAAAAATGCGACACGAGACGAAAAATGGAACGATTATTTTTCCGAACCACGGAAGTCAATAAATGGGTAAAGGATTGGAAAAGAAAATTCTAAAAGACGCTGGAATTAAAAAATAGGAATATGGCAAAGAAGAAAAAAATAACAATGACTGTTGAGAAAACGAATACGGGATTTTCTGCTTTTTCAGCGGATTATCCAATCTTTACGACTGGACAATCAATTCCCGAACTGATTAACAATACTTACGAGGCGACCGAATTACATTTTGAGGACGAAAAAATAAAAGTTGGACCGACTGACATCGGATTTGAAATCGACTTTAAACAGTTCTTTAAATTTTATAAGGTTTTAAACGCAAAATTTCTTGCCGAGAAAATTGGAATGAATGCTACCCTACTTTCTCAATACGTTTCTGGAACTAAAAAACCATCAGCAAAACAGACCGAGAAAATTTTAAGCGGAATACACCAAATTGGACAAGAATTGAGCGGAATAAATTTATTACAAACGGTATAACAGAACGCAAAAAGCACTACTTACAACAACGTATATAGCTCATAGCTAGTTATTTGATTAATCGAAGTTAATGCATATTTGGAAAGTCGCCAAATTTTTTAATTTGACGATTTCCAATAAAAAGATAAATAGTAAAATTTAAAAATCTGGCTTGTGCTTAACTGAAAGTTTAGTGCTTCGAAATCGCCTACTTTTCATATAATAGACCGTCAGCAAATAAAAAAACTTAATAAATATTTCAACCAATGAAAATAGTAACTATTTTAAAAAAAGTATTTAAAATCATTTCTTTGACCGTATTGTTAATTCTCATTCCATCAGGTCTATTTTATAGCTGTAT
Source organism: Patiriisocius sp. Uisw_017 (assembly GCF_047731265.1). GTDB lineage: Bacteria > Bacteroidota > Bacteroidia > Flavobacteriales > Flavobacteriaceae > Patiriisocius. The sequence continues at coordinate 1,805,437 of NZ_CP159835.1, forward strand.
TTCATCTTATCCTTCTTCCAGAGTGAATAGTCAACTTCTTAATTCCGACACAAAACCCTGTAATACTTTAGAAATTAAAACAGCCAAAAAAGGAACGTTACAAGTAACACCTGATATTTCATACGCTGACGATAAAGTAGCGATACATATCACAGGATTGCAACCCTTTCAAATTGGGTCTTTGAAACTATCCGTAATAGATTCTAAAGATATAAGATGGGAATCCGTTGCTTGTTTTCAAGCAAATGAATATGGCGAAATAAATCCTGAAAATCAAGCACCTATAGCTGGAGGCTCCTATGAAGGAAAGCATACAATGGGTCTTTTTTGGTCTCTAAAACCGGAAAAATTAAGTTCATTCCATTTTGATACCGACTTGAATTTTACAATTAGTTTTGACACGGGTGATGGCGACAGGTTAACGCGTACAATTCTCAGAAAAAGCTATGAAAATATTGAAAATCATAACATTACGAAAAAAGAGATTCGGAATAAAATGGTTGCTAATTTTTACCTGCACGAAACAAACAATCAAAGACCAACAGTTGTTCTGTTAGCAGGGTCTGGCGGTAATTTTCAACATCGTAAAGCAGGGTATTTAGCTTCTAAAGGTTATAATGTATTAGATTTAAAATATTTTGGTGCAAAAAATCTACCAGAACAGTTGGAAAATGTTCCTTTAGAATATCTTCATACTGCAATCAATTGGTTAAAAAATCAATCCACCGTTGATGCATCAAAAATTACTCTTATGGGCAGATCTAAAGGCGCAGAATATGCCTTGTTATATGCATCAAAATACAATGACGTGAACGCTGTTGTTTCCGTAGTTGGCTCGAGTGTTACTTGGAGCTCTAAACGCTATATAAAATCATCTTGGAGTTATAATGGGAAAGGTGTTCCTAAGGCTAGAGGAAGCATTACTGAAGCCATTAGATTTTTAAAAAGTATGGGGGGCAAAGCTCAAGTTCAACTTCCTTATATGTTAAGTGCATTTGAAAAAACTAAAAGAATCGAAAAGAGCTCCATTAAAATCGAAAATATAAAATGTCCTATCTTATTAATTTCTGGGGAAGACGACCTTCAATGGCCATCGACGATGATGAGTAATCGAATTAAAGTTAGAGCAGAGAAGTATAAATTCAAATATGAAATCAAGCATTATTCGTATGAAAATGCAGGACACCAATTCGATGACCTACCATTTATCCCACAAATAGATTTTTCCAATATCAGCACTTGGAAATCAGGCGGAAATTTTCAAGGAAACGCATTAGCCTCCATAGATTCGTGGAATAGAGTATTTATATTCTTAAATAAGCAACTCGGTAATATGGAACTAAATAAGTCAAAAAGCTGATAACACAGTATATAATTTATTGCTAGTCCTCGCCTACTTACGAAAATCCCCGCAGATTTTCTATTGGGTTTCTATTTGCTAAATTAGGTGCTTAAAACACGCAACTAACCATACACATCAACGTAGTGTGTTTTGACCCCTATAAAACAAGAAAAACCACCTTCATTTCAAATTATAAGTAAACATTTAGAATTATAATTATCAAAATGAGTAGATCTAAAGTGCAATGGGTACTATGCCCTACAAACCAACTGCTGTAAAATTTAAATAAAAGCAAATCAAAATCAGGTATTTATACCTATTGATATTAAACTCTAATGCTTCTATATTTAAGAATATAGAAGCCCTTTTATGATCCAGCATACAAGAAACACAAACCAAAAGCTAGAACACTACCAATACCTTAAGCGGTAAACTAAAGAGCGTTTTAGACAGGCTGGGGGAGTGCTTAGTGCATAAATTGGTTTTTTTACCATCGCCTGTAAAAAATAATTAGCGTGAATACGGGAAACCGTAATAAAACAAATAGCATAAAGAGTATTTTTAAACATTACAAAGCTGCAGGCACGCATGTGGCACGAAATAATTTTAATAAAAACATCATAAACCTTTTAGATTTGTGATGATATAATAGAAATAAACGTCATATGGTGTTTATATACATGTTAGGTTGCATTTGAAAAAAAATCGAGAATATGAACAAAATTACTAAACGAATTTTAATTTTATTAACTACAGTTCTTATTAGTTGCGGAATACCACAAACTGAAGTTGACAAATTAAACGCAGAAATCGAAACGCTAAAAAAGGAAATTGACGAATGTAAAAACGGAGCTGACAAACTTTTCGCAAAGGCAAATCTTCACTTTGAACAAAAAGACTTTAACGCAAGTCAAAACGAATTAAATACTCTTATTCAAAAATTTCCAGCTTCAGAAGAAGCAGCGAAAGGAAAAGAACTTTTGACCCAACTCAACATCGAAATAGAAAAATTATCTCAACAAAAACAAAAAGAAGAAATCGAAAGAAAAAAGAAAGAAGAAAAACGACTTTCCGATGCTACAAAAAATATGAGAACAAAATATGACGATATTAATGAAATAACTTGGTATCGTGATAAAACTTCACCTCAATACAACAACTATAACGGATTTTTCGGTTATTTCGGTAAATCAAATACAGGTATTCCTTTTTTAAGATTAAGAATTCAATATGCAGCTGATGATTGGCTTTTTATTGAAAGTTACATAATTAAAGTTGATGGTATTACCTACACAATCGAAGAAGAAAAATATGGCGAAATTGAAACCGACAATGGTTCTGGTGGAGTTTGGGAATGGTTAGACAGAGCAGTTAGTGAAGATGAACTACAAATAATGAGAGCAGTGGCAAATGGAAAAGATGTAAAAATCAGATTTAATGGAAAACAATATAGAAAAGACAAAACAATTAATTCAACTCAAAAAGCAGCATTAAGAAATGTGTTGGATGCTTTTGATGCTTTAGGAGGGAAAATCTACTAATTAAATATGAAAACATTTTTAAAAATATTTGTACCGATTATTATTTTAGGGCTTCTATTCAGGTTCTTTTGTGGAATTTTTATCATACATCCAATGGGCGCAATTCCAGAAGGAACTTCTATCGTATATTTCAGAACTGGACTTAATCTACCTTTTATCGCATCGGCTGATGGAATTTTAGATAAGTCAGGCGCAGGAGTTAGTTTATTAGGACGTGGAATTTTGATTGGTAAATTGGCAGAACCGATAAAAGAAAACGAAATATTTAGATTTGGTTATTCCGAGACATTATATCTATGGTCGACAGATGGAAAAACCTACGAAAAATAAAAACGCAACCTAACAACTTATATAGCTCATAGCTAATTAGTTGCAAAATCGAAGTTAAGGCATATTTGCAAGTCCGCCAAATTTTTTAATTTGGCTTATTGAGAAAAAAGGTAATAAGAAAATTAAAAAATTCGGCTCGTGCGTAACCGAAAAGTAATTGATAATTTACACGCTACGAGCCATATACAAACCGTTCTACACCATAAAAAAAGAGAATCTTACATATTATTGAAAATTATAGTTTAATTATGCGAAATTCTAAATTTAGAAGAAGAAATATATGAGTAAAAAAGGTGAAGCAACCCTTATGATTTTTGGAGTAATTGCGGCAATCATCATATATATAGTTACAATTATTGGAAAGGTACTTTCTGCAATAGTTGATACGATAGTTTATAATAGAAAACCAATACTAATATTTATTTCAGTTGGTATAGGAATATATTTAACTTATCAAATTTTCGTCTTATTATACTTTAAAAGTAAACGGTTTAAAAAAATAAAAGAAAGTATCAACGAACACATAACGAATTGTAACAATTTGAATCATTACATTCAAGAATTAAAATGTTCTTATGTAAATATAACATCTTATGATTTTGGGCAAAGCCGTATGGTCGATACAAGTAATTATAACTTTAAAAGACAACAATGGAATAAAAGTATAAAAAATAATCAAATACATCATTGCTCTGCGTCCGTTTGCAAGAACGCTAATAATCAGCCTATTAAATATTTCTGCAAATACTTCGATGTTGAAAAAAATGAAGAAGCATTATCAAATTTTGAAAGAGTATTAAATGATTTTACATCTGTAGAACAAGGGAAATTATTATTACAAAAGGAAAGAGATACAATATTAAAAAGCATTTCCAAATCTATTCCTTCGATAATTTCATTTTTTAGTGAAGATCGTCTTATCAGAAAATTAGGATTTGAAGTTGTAGATTTTAGCGATTCGTATATCCCTATTTTTACTTTTCAATATGTATCATCAGGTGGAAATAGTTCTTCTAAATGTGATATAAAGTTAGATATCGAGAATTTAAACAAATTAATAAACTATTTAAACGATGTGATAAAATGGAGAAAAAGTATTGCTGGACAAAGAGCATTAATGACTTCAAAATTAAGAGAAAAAATTAAAGAAAGAGATAATTATACTTGTTGCAATTGTAATTTAAGTATCGAAGATGAGAAAAATTTATTATTAGAAATTGACCACATTATTCCGGTTTCAAGAGGTGGTCTAACAACGAAAAAAAATCTTCAAACTTTGTGTTGGAGGTGTAACCGAACAAAAGGAGCGAAAATAGAAAACGGTGTAGAACACCGTATATAATTTATTGCTAGTTCTAGCCTACTTACGAAAGCCCTCGCGGACTTTCTTGGTCAGTAATTATTTACTAAATTAGTTGCTTAAAACACGCGACTAACCATATACAACAACGTAAAATAAAGTAAAGGTGTGTTTATTTATGTGTTAGCTTTCATTAAATGAAACAGATACTAATTATATTAATCAGCTTGACTTTCACTTCTTGTGATTTCAAATCGTCAGCGGACTATAATGCAGAAGCGGAGAAACTAGAGCAACAAGGAAAATATGCAGAAGCCATTCAACTATTGGACAAAGCCATTGAGAAAGACCCAAGCAACATATACGCTCTAATTAACAGAGGTGTAGATAAATCCATTTTAGAAGATTACGAAGGCTCAATAAAGGACTACACAAAAAGTCTAGAACTAGACTCACACAATGCCCTTGCATTTCTAAATAGAGGAAAAAACAAAAAAAGATTAGAGGACTATCAAGGAGCAATTGAGGACTTTGAAAAAGCAATTAAAACCAAGGGAGGAGAAATGCTTTATATGGACAAAGTTGAAAATTCATTTGTAGATACAGGATTTGAATTTGATGTCGCAATGGAAGAGATTCGATTTGAAAGAGGAATAGCTAGATACAATATTGATAGTTTGAACCTTGCTTTTGAAGACTTCAACTTTTGCCTTGAAAAAAACTTTGAAAGGTCTGCGAGTCTCTATTGGAGAGGTATCATTTATATCTCTTATGGAATGAATAAAGAAGGTTGTACTGATTTAAATGAAGCACAAAAATTAGGAGACCAAGATGCTCAAGAAATGATTGACAAATACTGTAAATAAAAACGAAAAGCTAACACGGTATATAGCAAATAGGGCGTTCGGTGGTTTACGAAAGTTCGGTGCTATTTACCAACACCGCCAAATCGTTGATTTGGCTTTTAAGATGAATAAGATAAAAACAAAATACAACGCTTTGGCTCAGTACAAACTTGAAAGTTTATTGCTTTCTTCTGCCCTACTTGCCATATACTAAACGTTAGCGTTAATGCTCTCTTAACTTTACGCATATTTTATAAAGTTCGTAAAAACCACCATCTTCGTGGTTATCTATTCCTGTCTTTTCTTGGTTCTTGAATCCGTATCTGGCAAGTGCATAAACCGAATCGCTTTTAAGTATATCAGTCAACGCACTAACGCTAACACCACTTATACTTAATGCTTTTTTAAATATCTCTAATTCCTTTTCTGCTTCACTCATTGTTATTGTTTTTAAGTTATTTTATGTCTAATTTACGCACTAAGCATAGCCAAACCGTTGCCAACAATACGAAAAATGAAAATCGGAGCTAAAATATTAATCCTTTTCTTGACTTTGAATTTTCTTTCCTGCAAAGGAATTGCCCAAGAAACAGAAACTAAAAAACCAACACCGGAATTTGATTTTTCGGGAATGGAAAAAAACTCTTTTCCAAAACCAATTGGAATTATAAATGATTACGGACAAATTTTTACGGAATCAGAACGAACTGAATTATCAAAAATTCTTTATGATTACGATATTGAAACGACAAGACAAATTGTGGTGGTTACAATTGACAGCATAAAACCTTATAACGACATCCAAAAATACGCAACGGATTTAGGACAAACTTGGGGAGTTGGAACTGCCGAAAAAAATAACGGATTGACAATTGTTGTGTGTAATCCTTGCAGACAAATCGGAATTGCAACAGGAACTGGAACCGAATTGATTTTGACTGACGAAATTTGTAAAAAAGTAATTGAAGAAAAAATAATACCTGAATTTAAAAACGGAGAATTTTATAGAGGAATTAAAAAAGGTTTGATAGAATTAATAGAAAAGTGGAAATAAGTACTGTTGGCAACAATGGCTATAATTAATACGGGTTTTGGTGCTTAACACAGAGTATAGGTGTATTTATCAAGTCCGCCAAATCTTTTGATTTGGCTTTAGAACAAAAAAGATAAAACAAAATAAAAAGTTTTGGCTAAGTGCTTAATCGGAAATTAATTACTTTTAATTCCCGTACTAACCATAGCCGAGACGTTGGCATTCATTACAGCTACAAGTCACTTACAATACGCTTCAATTCTTCTACATGCAAGTCAAATGCACTTCTACCTTTAGCAGTTAAATGAAACCACCTGCGCGCTCTCCCATTTACCTTATTTTTCTTCTGTTTGATGTAACCTACATCCTCCAGCTGCTTAATGTGTTTGGACAATACTGAATCACTAACATCCAACTCTTCTCGAATCACCCGAAATTCAACTTGGTCAAGTGGTGAAAGCAATGCACAAATCTGGAGACGGTTAGGTGCATGTATTATTGGGTCAAATTTTGAATCCGCCATTAGCTCCTACTTGTATTAAGTCTTTTATTGTATGCTCGGTACTCACCAATCATCAAACTCCAAATGCCAATTGTAAAAAAGGACCCTATAACAAAGGGAGCCCAATTATATTCAAAATGGTAATTTAAATACTGTCCGCTAATTATTGCTAAAAAGTAAAGCGGGATGATGCATATAAAACTAATAATTATAGTTCGCTTTGAAAATAAGATTCTTTCCGCTACTCCCGCAGATTGGGTTTTGCTAATTATTGCAATTACCAGAATTACAATTAATACGATTAGAATCGTATTGTACGTTCTAATCTCAGCACCCAACAATGCAATTTGAGTTCCTATTAGTATTCCCAAAATAGCACCAAGCCATATTGGAGTTGGTAAGACTCGTTTTAGGCCTGCGTATTTCATTTCGTTAATTGAATCAAGTGCTTCCTGAGCCTCTTTGGATTGAATTTGTTTCTTTTCTGTCATGGTATAAATTAATTATTAATAAGTTATTACTTTCCATATCGGAAACAAAGATAAAGTAACTTTCCGAATTGGAAAGTAAAATTGAAGTTATTTATTTATATTGAAAATATTGGCTTCTAGAAAGAGAGGATATAAACAAGTAAATATTTGAAACAACGAAATGCCAACAACATATAAAAATAATGCTTAGTTTAGTGCTTAATCAAGAATTTGCGCCTTTTTTCTACTCCTGATTTCCCTTTGGAATATCCTCTCACACAACCGCACTATTTTCAAATGATAAGGTGGAAAAGTACAGTGAAGGCAACAGTTGGCCACTTTCTATGGGAAGTGAAGGAAAACCATCTGTTTATGTAGAAAACACATATAAAACCAATGATGAAGAAGGATTAGAACCTTTTTTACGCTACAAAAGTTTTTCTTTGCAGGAAACATCAATAAAATATATAGATGTCGCAGAAGAATTTATCCTCTATTTCCGATTTTATGAAAAAGTAAATAACAAACAGAATCGCACGTTTTATTAGGTAAGTGATTATGGCGAATTGGACGAAGTCCTAATTATCGAACCAAAATTGATTAAAGTTAAAATCAAGTATTTGAAGGGATATGGAGTGTCTACCTTTTAATACTCAGAATTTTTCTTACTGAAATGTTTGAAATATCCTGCTTTTTTGTAGTTTCAAAAATTAGACATTTAAGAAAGATGTTCAAATAGACGGGGTTTTTTGTTTATTAATATTACCTTTAGTTTAAACAAAAAAAATCAATATGAACACAACATCCAATCACATACCTAAAAAGTATGCTTTAGAAAAACCAATTCACTCAAATCTATACCTGGTTGACGGTGTGCTTAAGGAATGGGCTGGTGATACCGCTGAGGTATATTCCAATATCTACTACGAAAACGGAGAACCTACCTTACTAGGCTCGGTTCCTGATATGGATTCAGGCATTGCTAATGAGGCAATTAAGTCTGCTGTGACTGCCTTTGATAGAGGAAAAGGGGTTTGGCCTACCATGAAAGTAAAAGACAGGATTGCTTGCATGAATACCTTCGTTGAAAAGATGAAACCCCACAGAGAAGAAGTCGTTAAATTGCTAATGTGGGAGATCGGAAAGAACAAACAAGATGCATACAAGGAATTTGATAGAACCATCGATTATATTCTAGATACTATTGAGGCCTATAAAAAACTTGATAGAAAAAGCGCAAGATTTGAAAAGGAAAGTGGAATTTTTGCACATATTAGAAGAAGCCCACTTGGGGTAGTTCTTTGTCTAGGCCCCTACAATTATCCTTTGAATGAAACTTTTTGTCTCCTCATTCCTGCATTAATCATGGGCAATACCACAATTTTTAAGCCAGCTAAAATAGGAGTGTTGTTAATTACACCCTTATTAAAGGCATTTCAAGAAAGCTTTCCACCCGGAGTCGTAAATATAGTTTTTGGGCGGGGTCGTAAAATTGCCGCTCCCATCATGAAGACAGGGTCCATAGATGTTCTTGCGTTAATAGGGCATAGTACCTCTGCTGTAGCGTTGCAGGATGAACATCCATTTAAAAACCGGTTGCGATTAATCTTAGGTCTTGAGGCAAAAAATCCAGCCATCATTCTTCCAGATGCAGATATTGATCTTGCCGTTCGCGAGTGTATTTCGGGATCTCTGTCATTTAACGGTCAGCGATGCACCGCGTTAAAAGTTCTTTTTGTACATAAGGATGTAGTGGATGAATTTAATAAGCGTTTCTCGGCTGCAGTAGATTCACTAAACTTCGGTTTACCTTGGGAAGACGAATCTTTTCTTACTCCACTGCCAGAAAAAAGTAAACCAGATTACATAGATAGTCTAATTAAAGATGCTACTTCTAAAGGCGCTAAAGTATTAAATACAAAAGGAGGAGAACTCACTCACAATTATTGCTATCCAGCTGTTTTATATCCGGTTACCAAGGACATGAAAGTGTTTCACGAAGAACAGTTTGGTCCTGTAGTACCTATCATTCCCTTCAGCAATATTGATGAACCACTCGACGCTATAGCCGACTCAGAATACGGGCAACAGGTTAGCATTTTTGGTAAAAACACAGCGCAATTGGGTCCACTTATTGATGTTCTTGCAAATCTTGTTTGTAGGATTAATATTAACAGTGCTTGCCAGCGAAGTCCGGATATTTTCCCATTTACAGGCAGAAAGAACTCAGCAGTAGGTACGTTGAGTGTTTTTGATGCACTAAGAAGTTTTTCAATTCGCACATTTGTTGCTTCTAAAGACAATGAATATAATAATGAAATACTTGAAAATCTAGTAGCATCCAAAGACTCGAACTTCATCACTACAGAGTACCTTTTGTGAAAAGGAGCAGAAGAAAATAGGTGCCTTTGTTCTATGAGAAAGAATACTTGATTGCCAAACAACGATTGGTACTTTTGATTTGAGTCCAAACCATTTAAATGGTAGTTATGTTGTTATGAGTATGTTTACAAGAACATTTACAATGTTTGATTGAATTCAAGAGGTCATCGAATAATAAGAGGTGCTTAGGACTATAGGAAGTCTATAATGTTTATATCTCTTCTTAGAAGAATAACATTTAGTGCCTAGAGCATAATTATGAAAAGCCTGTCCAATTGGACAGGCTTTTTTATTTGCATACAATTCATTCTATAAAATGAAACTAGGATACTCACGTTTCCACAAAGTGCATAGGTGGTTTACCCTTTCCTTATGCGCTTATTTCGCCCTTGTGAGGTAAAAGTATAATCTGTTTCCTCTTTAATCAATTCATAAGTAGATGCTGAAATATTCACCTCACCAGCCTCATTATTGTTTTCCATTTTGCTAGCCACATTTACGGTGTCTCCCCAGAGGTTATACTGTAATTTCTGAGTCCCTAGGAGGCCCGCAACAAAAGGGTCCCTATGCACACGAATGCGTATTTTAGAATAAATATTTCTTCTGGTTTTGTAAGCGCCCCCCATTTACCCAGCTTCCAAAAGTGATGACAGCCATTGTTTTGTGGGTGCTTCTTTAAAGGTAATATATCTACTTGGTTTAGGTAAAGCTACTGTTATAGTGAGCTTTACCTATGAATGGTTGTTTTTATTTTAAAATAAAAGAACCTTTAATGATTCTATCAGAATTTTGAATTATCAGAATATATTTTCCAGTAGCATAAGCACCAATTTCTATAGTTGATAGTTCTTGGTTTATTAATCCTTGGCTAACTTGACTTCCTCCCATGTTTATAATAGTATAGTTGTATTCACCAATCATATTGCTTGGCATTTTGATGTTTAGGAAATTACTAGATGGATTTGGGTAAAGCTTTAGTTGGTTTTCACCATTTAGTTCTAATGCAGTACCTAAGATTTGTTCGCAATCTGGGTCCAGTGGAGTATAGGTCTCCCCAGATGCACTAGTGCGAAACGAGAAAAAACAGCCTAGTTCAAATTGTAAGGCCTTCATAAAGCCATTGCTGAAATTGTTGACATGAAACATGTCTATAGCAATTACCCTACCTTCATAAAGCGATCGAATATTGCTGGCTTTGGTATGACCCAAAATCACAGATTCAACTGAAAAACCATCTAATATGTTGTTAACTTGAGCCTGTGTTAATTCTTCCTCAACCATACCTCTGTACCAATAAATACCGTCACCACTAGTCACTTCTTCACAGTCACTATTAGGGCAGTCTATGCCATTCATTATCAATCTACCATAATCGTTTATTTCATTATATGTTAAGTTTAAGTTGGCCACCTCAGGAGTAATACCTCCATGTAAATAGGCATAGTCACCAACTCTTTCTATAATGTTCTTTGATCGCAACCATCTCCCTAATTCAGAGTCAGTATCATAAAGCTCTGACATTCTTTTTCCCATTAAGTGCGCATCGTTGAAATATTTTGTTTCTACGTATCTCCAGTCATCAGTCATATTAAATATTTCGTGATTTCCTATTATTAAATGTATTTTCCCTCCCGCTAATTCAGCTTCACTTTCAAGTTTGTATAACAGCCACATAGATTCTTGGATATGGAAACCTCTGTCAAATAAATCGCCACTAATCATTAAATGACCATCACCATAGGTCCAGTTAAAAGCTTCATCCATAATGCCTTCTCCTCTCAATACCTGAGTAAGTCCTTCAATGTGACCATCAAAATCTGAAATAGCCAAAAACTTAGAAGGTGTCTCTGTATCTACAGAAGGTTCTATTGTGATTTCAGGCTTTAACGAAAAAGTAAAACTTGTTCCCATATGTGGAAGGTCGCAGGTTAACTCTAAACCGTCTGCAGATGCATAGGTATTACTTACTAGCCCTGCGGGTGTAATTTCTTGTACAATAATTTCACCCCCATCATAAAATACATAAGGGCCATCTTTATCGTAGGTATATGTGGGTGTTATAAAACTGTCAAACGAAAAATCTTCATTTCCAGCGCTTCTGTTTCTTACGGTAACTGCAATGGTGTTTTCTCCAGTTACAAAAAAGCTAGCAGCTACTTTATAAGTGAAAAAATCGTTTTCAATGGTTGTATTCATACTTTGTCTCGCTGCCGTATTATGCGTTATCGCTCCTAAGGGAATTAATTCAGACCTTAGTACTTCAACCCCATTGATAAAAACTATAGCACCTTCATCGTGTACCATGTGAATAAAAACTTCGTCTAGTGTTGTTGCATCTGCTACCGTTACTTTTTTTCTGAAATAGTAACTAACCAGACCCTCGTTAAGTGTTGTGGCTTCATCTCCATCACCAAAACCAAACTGTCCCGTGCCAATTGCCCAATTAGTATCATTATAAGCTACGGTGTTCCATGCTGCTCCAGGATCTGCCGGATCATCACGGTAACGCCAAGCACTTTCTTGATTAAAGAAAAGCGGTTCCACTTCATTTATTACTGAAATTTGTTTTGTGACTACATTATTTACAAGGTTTTCATCATTGTTGATGTTTACTTCTACACTTAAATCGTAGGTGCCTAATATGCTAAGATCTGCAGTTTGTGCAAACGTGAATGTGGTGCTTTCGCCAACAGATAGAGGGACTGTTCCTGGTTCAGTTGCAATTAAAGTACCATCGATAGTATATGAAAGTGTGTAGTTTGTAGCGGCTACATTTCCAAAGCTTGTAACTTCGGCTTGCACATTAGCTGCTGCATTTACATAGGTTGTATTGGTAGGTAAATTGATTGCAGTTAGCTCTAGGTCTGCATTAGAATTAGAGGTGTATTCAATAGTTAATTTAGGTGCTATTAACGCGCCTCCATCAAACGATTCCGCTTTTCTGCGGTCATCTGCATTACCTGTTCCTGTCATTACAAAGGTAATTGGGTTTCCGCTGAGCCATCCGTTTGAGGTAATCACTTCATTGATTATTGAAGATAGGTCTGGAGTTCTTTGTGCTGCTCCATCTGCGTCATCTATCCAAGAAGGTATGTTATCCCAGGCAACACTTGCTGTTGTAGTTGTTCTATTTGATATGTTATTGGTAGCGTCCACAAACGAAGGAGAATTAGCAATGTCTTCTCCTTTAATAGTGATGGTCAATACTCCGTCATTGTCTCCATCTGCCGTGAATTGTATAAAAGCGTTTGTAATGGTGGCATTTACTGGGATAGCAATGTCTTGAAATCTTAGACCTATTGTTTGCATGCCTTGATCGTTAAAAGAATCGTACATCATTTCAAGATCTGAACTGTCAGTAAGTACATCAGATCCATCAAATTTTTCTTCTGCATCATCAGATGATGATAGGATTTGTCGCTCAAATGTTTGTGATGAAACGTGAAGTCCACACATTAACAAAAAGACTAAGAAAGAGTAGGTTATTTTTTTCATGAGATTTTTTTAAAGTTGTATATCAATTTTTTATACAAAGGAAGGTTTTATCAAGCGTGCACTCATTATCTAAATGTTAAATAATTGTATAGGTTTGGGCACTTTAGTTCTTGAAGGAATATTTACGCTGAGAATATTGCTACCGCAATTGGGATTCTTAGGTAAATGCCATAACAGGCGTTTAAAGGGTTTTAAGTATTTAAAATAAAAAAGGCTGCTATTCTAATGAACGCAGCCTTTATCCAAAAAACTTAAATAATGTTTAATTTTCTCCGCCAATCAAATAAGGCGTTTTGCCATCGGTAATAATTACTTTACTGTTTGGAGACTTAGATAATTCTATAAAGGCTTCAATACTTTTAAGTTTTATGATGTCAGGAGTTAATCCTTCAGAAAGTATTTTTTGAGCATCTCGCGTGCCTTCTGCGTCTATAATTTTACGTTCTGCTTCTAGGCGTTCTTCTTGTAACGTAAACTCCATACGCATGGCATCTTGTTCAGCTTGTAGTTTTTGTTCTATAGATCTGGATAATCCAAGTGGCAATTGTATGCTTTTCATTAAGACAGCCTCTATAATTATGCCTTGTGGGGCAAGAGTTAGAGCTATTTTTTTCTGTATGGCTTTCTCAATATCTGCCCGTTTTCCAGAATGCATGTCTTTTGCGAAAAATTCTGAGCAGACATCAGATGCTGCAGAACGGAATACACTTTTTATAATGTCCCTATAGTTTGGGCCAATATTTTCTAAAATAGTGGGTAGTTTACTAGTTTCAAGACGAAACAAGATAGAAATTTCTGAATCAACACTTAGGCCTTCCTTACTAGGCAAAACCAATGATAACAGTAAATTGTTAGTTTGGATAGACTCTTTAAGCACACGGGTAGTAAAGGGGTTATAAAATACCGTCCCTTGCGTGGTCACTTCTGTATCTAATTTTCCTAATTTTTGTCTGATGCCTGCTTCTCCAGGTCTTACTACTGCGCAGCTTGTTGTTAACAATAACAATGCTGACAAATAAACTAAATTTTTCATAGCCTTTTTTTTTAAATTAAAGATACTTAATATCGGTAAAATATTTGCATAAGTAATTATTATAAAGACTATAAGAGCACCTAATACAGTAGATTAAGTTGTTGAAAAACAACAAGTTAAATATCAATCGGTTTTTACCTGTTTAGAAAAGTTTAACAGCCTTTTTAAAATTAGGAACGCTGCTGTTTTGATAGTCCTCACACTAATCCAATAACAAGGTGTCATTGGGTGTAAATAGTGGCTATTATCAAAAACCAGTTTTTACTATAAATAAAAAAAGACCAATCATAAGACTGGCCTTGAACAGAAAATTTAGTAAACCATAACGTTTAATCCACTTTCAAAAAGTTTCTCTGAGATTTTTTAGAGCTCTAAGAGTTAAATTTATTTGTAATTTTTTTACTATCAGAGGTTAAAATTAATCAATGACTTTCAACTTTATTCAACTTATATAATCTGTGCTTTGTAGAAGAATACTCAAACCTCTGACGGAGAATATAATTATAAAAACGATTGCTGTCTTCATCATAGTTAAAATATAACGCTATTATTAATACAAGACTTTGATAGTTCTTGAATCTTGGCTTTTTTAGTGTTTATAAAGCTAGATGTCCAGTTGGTCATAATATATTTTTCACATTTATTCTCACTGCAAGAAACCTTATGTGTTTGGCTTTCTCTTGGGCATTGTTTTGTCAACCATTTTTTGCAACTTCCGCACTCGTTTTGGATAATATTAATCGTTTCTTTTAATTCTCCTATTTCAAATAATCTATACTTTTCTTCTGAAGCTTCGTATACGATATCAAAATAATTAATGACTTCCATAGTTTTCGCTTTTTAAAACGCCTAGAATAAATGGGCAGGCTGTTAGGTTATTAATTACCTTGTATTCCAATAATTGGTTTAGCTTTTTCACTACTGTGTTTGAGGTCTTACTTTCATACCATTGGCTTATTTTTTCTTTTCAATACAATGCTTATTTCTCGTTGTGTGTAAAACTAACTTATGTTCCTTTTATAAAAAGAAACTCTTCCGCAATCAATACATTCGCCTATCAAGTCACACCCTTATTTTATATAAATTTCGGCTTTGTTTTTTAATTTAATTTTTTTTAAATCTCCAACCATATGACATTTTCTAATCGATATTCGTCTTGCTTCTTTAAAGAGTCTTCTACTATTTTTACTTGTTCATTAATTACTTAAACCTCCAGACTACCAATAACACCTCATAAAATCCATTACTATTAAGTACTTCTATGGTGGTTTATTCGGGTTTTTATTATTGAGTTTTAATGGTTAATTCTGTTCTTTTCTGTAGAACACGTTCTTGTGTTTTTCCTAAGACGCTATCACGAATTCAATCATTTAAAATACAAAGGTAGAATGGATGCCTTGGTTTAAAAACAACTATCTAATCCAGTTTGTATGCTATTTTATCATATTTTAGGAGTTAAATGCTATAACAGGGTAAAATAAACTATAAAATAGATAATATTGCATAGTATATGTGTTTTTAATATTGTAATTTTACTAAAAAAGTTGTTATGAAAAAACAACCGTTATTAGAAAAAATTAGTCCAGATTTTGGAAGTTCTTTTTTTGTGAAGCAACATACCGAAAGCAAAAAAGTTGGTGTTGCTAGTTGGCATTTTCATCCAGAGATTGAGCTAGTATATGTTAATAAGGGGCGGGGGAAAAGGCACATAGGCAATCACTTGTCTTATTTTAATAATAGTCAACTAATCCTTATTGGGTCAAACCTACCTCATAGCGGTTTCACAGATCGTTTTACTTCTGAGGGAAGAGAAACTATAGTACAATTTAGATCAGATTTTTTGGGAAACGCACATCTCGAAATGCCTGAAATGAATGCGATCGCTGCGATGCTTATTCAAGCTAAAAAGGGAGTCTTGTTTGGAATGGAAATAAAGGAAAAGATTGGTTCTAAAATAGAAGACCTCGTTAATTTGGAAGGTTTTATGCGTATGATTTTATTTTTAGAAATTTTGAATGATTTAGCATCTACAACCGACTATACATTATTGAATGTTGATGGTTTCGCTTTCGAAATTACCTATAAAGATAGTTTGAAGATTGATGTCATTTATAAATACATAAATAACAATTTTCAAAAATCTATTAGTCTTGAAGAAATAGCTTCTGAGTCTAGTATGACCGTTACGTCATTTTGCCGTTATTTTAAAAAAGCAACTGGTAAGACATTTGTTCAAGTTGTTAATGAATATCGCATAGCGCATGCAACCAAGATTTTAACCGAAAGTCAAATGAACATTGCTGATATTTGTTTTGCTTCTGGGTTTAATAATTTTTCCCATTTCAACAAACAGTTTAAATCGATTACAGGTAAAACTGCCTTAAATTATCGAAAGGAGATCAAGCTTATGTTGGACTCTTAATCAAGTTTAGGGGCAAAGAAACAGAGGGTGAATCTCTTCGAGAATTAGGAGATGATTTTTATGTGGAAATCTTACTTTACCAATTCCACAGCTACTTCATTTCTTCTAAAAAAGAAATCATAGGGCGGGTTATAACCAAACAAGTAGAACTTGTCGCTAAAGGGAATTTCTTTTTCTTTTAACGTTTTGATTAATTGTTGCTTGTTGTCTTCGATTTTTCGGTCGTTCGCCCATCCGCCAAAAGAGCGTATTGCCATCGTTTTTGATGGCTCTTCTATAAAGGTAATATCTGATTGAATAGGGACAGGAAGCTCGTCTTTTTTAAGAGTTTTAGGAACCATAAATTGCATAGAAGAGTCATCTCCTAATTTCATCGATACCGGAGAAGTCATCGCAATTTTCTCATTACTTTCATTTGCTCCAAAAATATAAGCTCCCAATTTTGAAAAACCGCCGCTTGAAGCTTCCTTATAAGATCTATCAACAATAGGAACAGAGGTAAATAAACGAGCCTCATAATTTCTAATTTCAATATCTCCAACAGTCTCTATCAATGCATATGGATACATTTCTATGCTAGTGCTGCTTCTATGAATAAAAAATTGAGCGATCACAAAAATTAAAAATAGAGATATAACAACGATAAGTACTGTCTTCATTTTTCCAAATGTATTAAATCGAATACAACAACCTTAGCGTTACAAAACGAGGTTGAATAAATGTTTCTGAAGTAAATACCGAAATATTATTGGCACTATTTTGTATTTGCGAATCGATATCTAAAATATTAGTAGCTCTAAGTTCATATTCAAACCGAGCATCTTTATCTTTTCGATATGATAGCGACGCGTTCCAAGTTTGAAATGAATTAATCTCCCCTTCTTCATCACTCAATCGATTGTAGGTAAAGTCTGTTCTAAACGTAAATGCTTTTTTGATATATGCATCAAATTCAACTGAAGGTGCATTGGTGATAAAGCGGGTGCTGGTCGAGCCTTGGTCATTGTCACTTACCGAAAGTCTATAACGCAGAGTAACGTTAGGAGCTTCTTTAAAGGTAGTGCGAATTCCTGGGGTATAACTCTGTGTGAAAGCTTCGTTAACAGAACGTATTCCTTGAATAAACTGGTTGATTTTGCTATAGTTTAAATTTATATTTAAACTAGCTCTTACTTTTCCAAAGCCACGTTCTACGCGTCCAAAAGCAGTAAATGTCTCATCGGCAAAATTTGAATTGAAAAAAGTACTCGTTCTAATTACATTCTCGAAATTAGTCAATCCACGAATCTGATCGATGTTTTTTGAGTAGGCAACCCGACCAAAAACATTGGTGTAATTAAAGAGGTTAAAACTTCTGTAAAACAAGCTTAGGTTGTGCGATAAGGCATTTTGTAGTTCAGGATTTCCAAATTGAATGTCATTGAAACTATTTAATACAATACCCTCTGCCAATCGAGTTACATCGGTAAATTGATTTTGCATATTGTAATTAAAGGTCAAACTTTCACTTTTCTTTAGCTGGATACGTGTTTCAAAATCTGGTAATATTCTGAAGAAATTATCATTATATTCTTGACCAAATTGAACGTTTTTGTTCCCATAGGCATGAGCAGAAAAACCTGGGGTTACCGTAAAAATACCTGCTTTGAATTGATAGTGGACTCCAACATAAAGATCACTAAAATTATACTCCGTATCGTTCGTGGCCCTACCGTCATTAAATGTTGGGGTAGGATTGAAAAATTCTCCATCTTCTAAAAACTGGAATATATTTGAATTAAAACGTTGCTGGCTAAGAATAGTACCTAAGGTTATGTTGATATTGCTTTTGTTATTAAGGATATTATAGTAATCTAATTTAGCATCTAGTTGATTCGATTTTATACGTCGGTCCTGCCCTAAATTGTAATTATTAAAA
The DNA here is from genome assembly GCF_047731265.1 of Patiriisocius sp. Uisw_017. Classification (GTDB taxonomy): domain Bacteria; phylum Bacteroidota; class Bacteroidia; order Flavobacteriales; family Flavobacteriaceae; genus Patiriisocius. Next base: position 1,824,050 of record NZ_CP159835.1, read on the forward strand.
GATTGATTTAAACCCAGTGCCGAGGCAGTATTGTCAAATGCATCTTGTTCTTCAGGTTCTAAATCATTATTAGTTGGATCGTTTCCGAGCAATGCATTATAAAAAGGGTCCTCATCTTTTATTAAATATTGCGCTTCAAAAGCAAATATATTGGTCTCATTGAGTGTGTAATAGTAATTAAAATTTTGATTGATGCTAAAGGGAGAAACTTCATCCACTTGTTTTGTTGCGCCCACTACAGAGGAAAATTGAACTTGTGTTTGTTCATCTTTTGAAACACGCGCAAGTACATCATAATCTACTTGATTGTTAAAATTAGGTTTGTAAGAAGCGCTTAGCTTTAGTAAACCTTGGTTGGATAGTTCTGAACTAGTTTGCTCGGTAGTTTCATCCGGAATACCAAGATCGGTGTCTGTATATTGAACAAAGCTTGTCTCTCTTGACCTAATACGACTGCTATTAAGAATCGCAAATCCGGTAATGTCTAGTGATTCGTTTGGAGAATAACTAAAGTTGGCAGCACCTAGTTGGGTTTTGATTTCAAGTGCATTGTTCTGATTCGTTAAAAAATTAAGCGAATTATCACCTAAATTAATATTTGTTCCACTAGATCTGCTGGGAAGCCTTAAACCTCCACCAAAACTTCTAATGTCTCGTCTGGTTAGGGAAGATTCACCTGTATTGTTTAAGTCTCCTATAAAATTAAGACTGAACTTGGGACTGTAGTAGAACAATTTAGGTTGCACTATGTACAATCCATCTTCTCTTGCTACACCAGCACCGGCAGTAACATTTCCAAACCAGAAATTTTCCTTTCCTTCTTTTAATTTAATGTTTATGGCTACATTATCTTGATTGTTGGTCACACCACTCAATTGACCTACTTCTGAATAATTACGAAGTACTTGAATTTTATCCACCGCATTAGACGGTATGTTTTTAGAGGCTAGTTTTGTGTCTCCATCAAAGAAGTCTTTTCCGTTAACCATAAGTTTGGTAACAACTTTCCCTTCTACTTCTATTTGTCCATCTTCATTTATCTCTACCCCTGGAAGGTTTTTTAATACATCTTCGAGTTTACGTTCAGAACCATTTTTAAAAGAATCTGCATTGTAAATTAGAGTGTCACCTCTTACGGTAACTGGCATCTCATAGCTCAATTCTACTGTTTCAAGGCTGTTGTCAGCCTTGAGATTATAGTCCTTACTAATTCCATCATTTTGAGTGGAAAGTTCTTCCTCTAAGGTTTTCATCCCTATGTAACTTACTTGCATGTTGTAAGTTTGATTTTTAGTAAGTGCAAGCGTAAACGAACCATCGGCCCCAGTTACTGAATAGGCTTCTAAGCCGCTGGTTTCCTTATTAATTGCGATAACATTAGCGAGCTCTAGAGGTGATCCAACACTGTCTCTAACAACTCCTTGTAATTTAACTTGTGAAAAAGTAGTACCTGCCACTAAAATAAGTGTGAGTATAAAAATGTTTTTCATTGGGTGTGTTAGCTATGAATATTTTGAGAAGTGTATTAAAAACCTCTTCCGTTTCCTCTTCCTCTATTATCTCTCATTTCCTGCATTTTGCCAGAAATAATCTCGTTGTATTCTTTTTTTGTCACGACCTGTCCTTTCGTTGGGCGTTTGATTTCAACTTTCTCTTCAGGATTCATTACTATTTTACTGCATAGCATGGTAACGTTTCCAGCACTTACCTCAAGAATTAATCCAGGCAGACCCCAGTATTCCGTAGGGCCTTGACTTATAGGAATCGTGAGTGTATACCAAGCTGTAATTTCTACCATCTCTTCTTCCTCTGAAGACTTTTCATCTGTAGTTGTCAAGTCTCCTTTTTTACGGTCCTTTTTTACTTCGCTCTCTGTAGTTTTTTTATCGGTAGTTGCTATGTCTTCTTTTTTGTCTTCTTTTTTTTCTTTGTCATCTTTTCTATTGGTACGTGTAAAGCTTAGCTCAGATGACGGCCTCATTGCGGTCGCTTTAAAGCAGGTATATTGTCCTATTTGTTTAGTTTCTGAGCCCATTTTCCAGGAAAAAGGCGTCATTTCTTCTCTAATTAAAAATTGTTTTCCGAAGAATTCTTGATCTTGCAAGAACACTTTTTCTTTGACATTTTTATATTGTGGCCCAGGAGAGAAACTACTTCCCCATACACTTGGTGCTCTTCCTCCAGGTCCACCTTCCAGTTTTTCGTCCTCTCTAAACATTGACTCCACTTTATTAAAAGTAAGAATATAGGTGCGTTCTAGCCAAGGTTTCATTCTGGCTTCCATTTGTTTTTTTTGTGCTTCACTCATTTGACCACCTCTATTAAAACGGCTCAGATCCATATTAGTTTTTGAAAAATAATATGCTTGACCTTGAAAATCCTGTGCTTGAGTAGATTCAAAATTTATAAGGACAAAACAAATTAGTAGTAGGGTGCTTAAAAACGATTTCATAATGAGAGTAATAAATTAAAAATGTCCAACAAACTTAATAATATGCTAAACACTTCTAATCTCTTTTGCATAAGATTAACACTGTCGTTAATTTATCAGATAGAATAGGACGCTATTGTCTTGAAGAAATGAATGTAAGGATCTGGCAACTTAAAAGTTAGTGCAAACCTCACAAAAAATCACTTTTTTAAGCTAAACATCCACGAAATTATAAAAGAATGGGCAAAAGTGATTGAGCCAAGAAAAGCAAATACTAAAGGATATAAATAGGCTTCATTCTGCAATAGGAAAAAAGTAAGGAAGAGAGAACTTATAGATATCAGCCATAGCAAAAATGATGACTTTAGATATTTTAAAAAGCTTTTAATAGAAACTTCATTGTATAAAAAGTTTATTTGCTCTAGCATAGACGGTATGCTATGCCAGTAAATAAAATAAATGGCAAAAGCCCAAATTAATGTTGCAGTCTTAAAGACAAGTGCAAGCACAAAAAGAAGAAAGATTTCAAAAAGTAATCGGTCAAGAGATAGTTTTTTTTTGTAAACTAAAATACCGGCATATAAACCCCAGCAGATTACACTTGCTGCAAGAAGCCATACGAACCAATCACTGTTGAATTGGATACTGCACAATTCAAAAATAATTTTAATTGTAGGTTCTGGATTGCATACAAACAATAGAAACAACACAGAAAGCCCATAACTAAGAAAAAGTATTCTGTTAAAGTTTATTCCAATCCCTTCAATGTTATTCCAATGTTGTTCGCCAAAATGGAAAGCGCTAAAAATAACAAATAGTATTAGTGCGATAGTCGGGATATAATAAAAGAGGAGACCTGCTATCAATACAACAGCAATATATACGATAATGTAAAGAACTAATTTGAAGGTATTCGCGGATGTATCAACTTTTGAAAGAAGTTTTATATCGTTACTGCCGTGAAGGATTCCTAAGGAAAAAATAAGGATGAAAGCAGCATATTCTTGGTTAGGACTTTGAAGGTATCCTGAGAGCCATAGACTAAAAAAGGTTGCAATTATTGCGATTTTCGTATACATTAATTTTTTTTTGGAAAAATAGTTAAAAATTTGTAAATATTTAACAACTTTATCGTTTAACCTTTTGTAATTTTACGTGAACAAAAAAAACAAATATAACCATGGACAAAATTACCGCGATTACAATGTTGGTGCCTAAGTTGGCTCCAGACGATTACGTAGGCTTCACTTTTTTTATTGGAGCAATGGCAATGATGGCTGCTGCCGCCTTCTTCTTTTTCACAATGAATGATTTTGATAGAAAATGGAAAACTTCCGTTTTGGTTTCAGGATTAATTACCTTTATTGCTGCTGTACACTATTGGTACATGAGGGACTATTGGGCTGTTAATATGGAGTCCCCTACTTTTTTCAGGTACGTAGATTGGATTTTAACAGTACCTTTAATGTGTGTTGAGTTTTACCTCATACTTAAAGTTGCGGGTGCAAAAAAATCACTTTTATGGAAGTTAATTTTTCTTTCTGTCGTGATGCTTGTTACAGGATACGTAGGGGAAGCAATAGATCCTACAAATGCTCAAATTTGGGGATTAGTTTCTGGTATTGCTTATTTCGTAATTGTGTACGAAATTTGGTTAGGAAGTGCTGCAAAGTTAGCGAAAGCTGCTGGTGGTTCTATACTACAGGCGCACAAGATTTTATGTTGGTTTGTCCTGGTAGGATGGGCAATTTACCCTATCGGTTATATGGCCGGAACTCCAGGTTGGTATGAAGGAATCTTTGGAGGATTAAGTGTTGATATATTTTATAACATTGCCGATGCAATCAATAAAATTGGTTTTGGTTTGGTGATTTATAACCTAGCACTACAGCAAACTAAGGCTAAAGCTTAAATTTTAAATTTTTTTAGATAAAAGTAAAAGAGATGTGTTTTTTAAACGCATCTCTTTTTTTTTGCGTACTGAATAAAAAGCTCCTAATAAATATTGATTTATAAAAATTCTAAAATCGAAAAGACCTTTCTTAAGTATTAAAATCATATTCTAGAGGGGCAATTAAAGTTCTCGAAGGACGATTTGGTTATAGACGATATTGTTGTGAGTTTAAAAAATAAGTTTCTGAGTCTATAATTTGCTTGAACTACGGGCTAAAAGCTTTCTTTTTGCTGTAATCAAACCTTTAATTGCAGTATCTTTAAATTTGTTACTATTAAGATTAAAATATTTTTATATGAAATTATTACCTCTAATCACTTGTCTATTTTTTGTTGTATTCTCTAGTTGTAATGAGATAGATCCAAAAGGTGAAGAGGAGGTGAGTACATTTGTAAAACAATGGAACGAGAACCACTCACAACTAAAAGCGTCATTCCTGTTGCGTGACTATATGGATGTAGTAGAATACTACGGAAAAGAACAAACCAAAAGAGAGGTGCAACAAGATAAACTAACGTTATTTGAGCAATTTCCAGACTATCAACAACAAATCGTTAATGGACAACTTACCATTACTAGAGAAGCAGGTTTGTATTTGGTTGTTTTTAAGAAACGAGTACAGTACAGCGGCATAGAAGGAGTTTATGAATCGTATCTTTCTTTAATATTAAAAAATGGAGATTATAAAATTGTACGAGAAGGGGTCTCCGAGGATGTCAAAAGTCAAGACGCTGCAATTTTCCCTAAGTACCGAGAAATAAACAGAGCAAAATCAAGAAACCGGCAACTCTTTGGCGACTTCAATGGTGATGGGCTTTCAGATTATGTATTTGTAGATAGCCCAGTATTGTTGTCTGAAACAGAAAAAAATGAAAAGACCGATACTTACAATATGTGCAAAGGCAAATGCACCAGTGTAATTAACTTTAGCGCTCCAAGTCTAGAGGCGATTGCCGTAGAAGGAGCCTATCAATCACAACTAGAAAACTTAAAAGATCTTAATGGCGACGGTGCAGATGAGATTGGTTTTTGGAATATTAAACCTAATACCAAAAGCCTTTACATTTTTGACGCTACAAACAGTACCTTACTTACTCCGCCCGTTGTGATTAATACAAACGTTCATAAAAATTTAAGATTAATAGACATTATTAAAAAGACTGGGCCTAAAAAAATTACGATTACGCACAGTAGTGAGCAAAATGGGAAATGGGTGTTGGAAAGTACCGTGATAGAACTCGAATAGCGCTTGATTGTAGTGGCTTATTTTGGGGTTTAGTCTTTGTGGTTTAATGCTTGATTCAGTTTGTTTATTGTATTTAAGATGACTAAACAAGCTTGTTTTTTACCAACTCAAACCCTATTTCTTCAAAAGAAGAAACGACTACATTGGCATTGCTATAATCTTGATCTGTTGAGTGCTCACTATCATAGCCTATTACAAAAATACCAGCATCATTTGCCGCTTTTATTCCGTTGCTTGAATCCTCAATTACGATGCAGTTCTCTCTAGGATGTCCTGAAGCTTCAGCAGCTTTGATAAAAATTTCTGGATGTGGTTTGCTTTTTTTTAGATCGGCACCACTTAGTTTTGCGACAAAATATTGATCGAGATCAAAGCGTTCAAAGATTCGGTTAATGTTAGGCATAGATGCTGAAGAGGCTAGCACCAATGTAAGCCCATTAGTATGGTAGTCTTTGATAAGATTTAAAACGCCGTCTAATAATTGTAAGGAGCCATCATTGTCAAATAAATATTTGAAATGCTTTCGCTTTATGGCTACAAGTGTTTCTGGTTTTTCAGAAAGGTGAAAGCAATCTACCAATTCTTTACAGATATTTAAGGTCGCTTGTCCAGTAAAACCGGTATACATTTCTTCTGTAACTGCAATATTCATATCACTAAACATCATAAAATATGCTTTGCGATGCAGCGGTTCTGTGTCCACTATTACGCCATCCATATCGAAAAGTACTGCTTTTAACATGTGTTCTATAATTGAATTGTTAATTTTTTAAAAGCATAAAGTTACTTGTAATATGCTTATAAAAGATTCTTATTTTATTTAAAAAAAACGAATTTTGATATTGTTATATGAAAAAGACGCTAAAAAATTAGGATCCTAGGTTATATAGGGAAATGGTAATATACTGTATGTTCACTGAGTCTATAAAATTAAGGATAACGGGTTGTTGTTGAGAATTTGTCTCAATGTAAATTTTTTCTTTGTAATCGCTCGCTATTGTTGGTGTAAAATGAATTTTTATTCCTTCATTTTCTCTTGGTATTACTTCGTCTGGTGTCACTACAGAAATTCTTTTGGTGGTAGCATTTGGTCTTTTAAAATGTAATGCCTCGGTACCATTGTTAAAGGAATTTTCAGCTTCGTGGTATTTAGTATTCACCTGTAAAAAAGGTATTTATGTTTTAAATAGAAGTATTGAAGTACTAATCTTATAAAAAAAATCTGTTAAATTTTGAGGTATCATTAGAGATACAACAAAATTTAACAGATTTTTAAAGAGTACAGCAGCTAGTTTTTAGCTTACATCATTCCTGGCATCCCGCCGCCCATTGGTGGCATACCTGAGGTTTCTTCTTTGATGTCTATTAATGCACATTCCGTAGTTAAGATCATTCCAGCAACTGATGCTGCATTTTCTAACGCAATACGAGTAACTTTCTTAGGATCTATAATACCTGCTTTGATCATATCAACATATGTTTCAGATTTAGCGTCGTATCCAAAGTTTTTATTTCCTTCTGCTACTTTACTAATCACAACACTACCTTCGCCACCTGCATTTTCTACAATGGTACGAAGTGGTGCTTCAATAGCACGGGCTACTATCTGCACTCCAGTCGCTTCATCAACATTTTCGGTTGTAACCTTGCTCAAAACATTTTTAGCACGAACAAATGCAACGCCACCTCCAGCAACAATGCCTTCTTCAACTGCAGCGCGTGTTGCGTGTAATGCATCATCTACTCGGTCTTTCTTTTCTTTCATCTCTACTTCACTCGCAGCACCTACGTACAATACGGCGACTCCACCAGCTAATTTAGCCAGACGCTCTTGCAATTTTTCTTTATCATAATCGCTTGTAGTAGTTTCAATTTGAGATTTTATTTGACCTACACGTGTTTTGATATTCCCTTTATCACCGGCACCATTTATAATGGTAGTGTTGTCTTTGTCAATAGAAACATTTTCTGCAGTTCCTAACATATCTAGGGTGGCATTCTCTAAGGTAAACCCTCTTTCCTCGCTAATTACAGTACCGCCAGTTAAAATAGCGATGTCTTCAAGCATGGCTTTTCTTCGATCACCAAAACCAGGAGCTTTTACGGCTGCTATCTTTAATGAACCTCTCAATTTGTTTACTACTAGTGTTGCCAATGCTTCGCCATCAACATCTTCTGCAATGATTAACAAAGATTTTCCTTGCTGAACTAATGGCTCTAGAACAGGCATTAAATCCTTCATTGAGGAGATTTTCTTATCACATAAAAGAATCATAGGATTCTCTAACTCGATCGTCATTTTTTCGCTGTTGGTAACAAAATATGGAGAAAGAAATCCACGATCAAACTGCATTCCTTCTACAACATCTACATAGGTATCTGTTCCTTTAGCTTCTTCTACAGTTATTACTCCTTCTTTTCCAACTTTACCAAAAGCCTTAGCGATCAAATCACCTATTTGGTCATCGTTGTTAGCCGAAATAGAGGCGACTTGTTTAATTTTTGCACTGTCATTACCTACTTTAATGGATTGCTTTTCAAGGTCTTTAACGATTGCTTCCACAGCTTTGTCAATACCTCTTTTCAAATCCATTGGATTTGCTCCAGCGGCTACATTTTTTAGACCTTCTTTTACGATGGCTTGTGCTAAAACGGTTGCAGTTGTAGTACCATCACCAGCTAAGTCGTTGGTTTTACTTGCTACCTCTTTTACCATTTGAGCCCCCATGTTTTCAAGTGGGTCTTCCAATTCAATCTCTTTCGCTACGGTAACACCATCTTTAGTTACTTGTGGTGCTCCAAAAGATTTACTAATAATTACATTACGACCTTTAGGTCCCAAGGTTACTTTTACTGCATTCGCCAATGCATCAACACCGCGTTTTATACCGTCACGTGCTTCTAAATCAAATTTTATTTGTTTTGCCATAATATATGTTTTGATAAAGGCTGATGACTATAGGGGTTAAGCCTTACACTTTCGTCTATAGATTTTGCCTAGTTTAATTAAATTAATTTTTCTTTAATGAATAATTTTTTTGCTAGATGATATTTATCTCATCGTTTAAATTATTGTAGTCTTCCTGTGATATAAAATTTAAATCACGTGAGAGAAGAAACAAATATTCAGCTTCATTCACTGAATCTTGAGCGATTGTTAAGAACCTATTAAGCTCTGCATCGCCATCACGACCTTATCCTTCAGTAGTATTGGTAGGAACTGATACCACTGCTTTTTTAAGCTGTGAAGTAATACCGAACAATTCTTCTTTAGAAAAACCTTAGGTCTTGTTATAAGCTTTCTAAACCAAAAAGTGGCTCAATTTCCAAACCTTATAATTTCTAAAATCTCACAAAATTATATTTTATTTTGCCTAAAGCCTAAAGCCTAAAGACAATTTAAACAATTGCGAATATATCATCTTCACGCATAATCAAATAATCTTTGCCGTCTAATTTTAGTTCCGTACCGGCGTACTTTCCGTAAAGTACAGTATCGCCAACTTTTACTGTCATTTTATGATCTTCTTTTCCTTTACCTATAGCTGCTACTTTACCTTGTTGGGGCTTTTCTTTTGCGCTATCTGGAATGTATAATCCAGAAGCAGTTTTAGTTTCGGCTGCTTGAGGTTCCACTAAGACTCTGTCTGAAAGTGGTTGAATTTTTAATGCCATAATATAGTGTTTGAGTTAATAGTTATTCCGTCGCAAGACGGAACCGAATGAACATAGTTTTCATTCTTCTACTGCCCAATGGCAGAAAGTATGCCACCTCTCTTAAACTGACATTTTTAAACTTAAACAAACAAAAAATGCCAGCTTTGTGACAAGCTGGCATTTTGATATATAGTGAATATTATTTTTTCAACTTAAACCTAATAACAGATCTAGCTGTTCATAAAAAAAGTCGAATATAAAGAGAGGATTTTCTTATGATTAATTTCCGAAGTTAATTGAAAAATTTGCAATAGTGATTACAAGTAAAGCCGTTAAAGCAGCTCCTAAAGTAACCAAGACTAAGTCAGCAGTTTTACTTTAGAATAAGTGCCCTCTTCTATTCCTTTGATAGTGTTTAAGGCGATTTTCTTTTTTTTGTTGTAATACAGTGTTAGTAGAAACCGAATCCACTATTGCGGTCATTTGATTTCCATTTTTTAAATCTATGTGATATTTATTATTTCCAACCATTTTAGATGGATTATTCTCGATTTTTCTATGGCTGTAACAATTAGTGAATAAAGCAAAAACTAGGAAAATGGAAGTGATTTTTTTGAGGGTATTCATGCTAAAAGAACGCTGCTCAAGTCATTTAATTGCAAACAAAAAAAATGCCAACTCATTTATGAATCGGCATTTTATATAATATGTTATTATATCTCTATATCTCTATATCTCTGGATCTACAGCGCCAGCGTCTCCAGCTGCAGGTGTATCAGTTTGAGTTGGAATTACATTTTCTATAACCTCGCTATTTTCAATGGAAGATTGTGTTGATTCAATGCTTCCCACTAAAGGAATACTTGAAAGTAAAATTAGTGCTAATAAAAGACCTCCTAAAGTCCAAGTGGACTTGTCTAAGAAATCTGTTGTTTTTTGAACACCACCTAATTGTTGTGTGCCACCGCCACCAAAAGAAGAAGATAATCCACCACCTTTAGGGTTTTGAACCATTATAACAACCACTAGCAAAAATGCTACGAAAATAATCAGGACTAGAAATATAGTAAACGTACTCATAGTTTTATTCTTTAATTAGCTTTTTTACGGCTCGAATTTGGTCTGCAAAGAAACCACTTTTTTCGGGATTTCTCAAAATTAAAATTTTATATGCTTGAATGGCCTTTTTATAGTTTTTTTGCTGAATATAAACCCGCGCTAAAGTCTCGGTCATTAAGGAGTCTGAGGACTTTGTAAAGGGTTCCGCAAGGTTTTTTTGAGGGGTGTTTTTTGCAGGAGGTTTTAGTTTTATTGGTTTGGCAATGAAACTATCAATACGTTCAAGCCTTGAAAGGCGCACCTCTTTTTTCTTTTCAGGTGTTTTGTCTCTTACTATTTTTTCTCTTTCAATTGGCTTCGCCTGCGATAATTTTAACCACTCAGAGAAAGAATGCATGTCTTTTTGTTTAAATTCTAAAGGTTGATCTAGTTCAATGTTTCGTTTTGTGTGCCTTCTTTGGTTGCTGAGTGCCGTCGAAGTGTCATTTTTACGAGTCTTATTTTCTTTAGAATCCCCTGATCTTAAATCAATAGTTGCGCTGTCTAATATTTGCTGAACTTCTGCAGCTTTCTTTTCAAAAAGAGCAGGGTCTAGAATGGCTTCGGCCTTTTTTAATTCGGCTTTCATTTCTTTATTTAGGGCGACACTAACTCTTTCTGAAACGTCCTCGGCAATGATTACCTCCATCTCATTGGTGGCCAGATTGTGCTTTAAAACTTGACGCGATATTTCATTTTGGGCAAACGTTTCAGAAGTTATGTACTGAAATAAAACATCTCTGTTGGCAGTATGAGCGGCGGTAACTTTTAGCACGTCGTTGTATCTAAAGCTTCCTTTACTTTTTAATCCTTTTAACCAAAGAGCACGCGCACTTTGAAAATAGGGGTGCGCATCAACTAGCGCAGCCAGTCCTGAAATATTATCAGAATCAATTTGCTGCGAACTCGCCAATAGTGTTATGTATTCGCTTTTGTTCACAATATTACCAGTTTGCAAGTGACTTGTTAAAAATATCTTGTGTTATGCGCTCAAAAATTTCTTCTAAAATATCATCCAAAGCAGATCCTGTAGGTATTTGTTGTCCTGGGAAATCTCTATAAAATGAGAAACGTTGTTCAAACCCTTTTTCTTCGTCATTTTTATTGAAAAACCGAACGTTAACCGTAATTGTAAGCCTGTTCTCTGCCGCTGTGTTTTGCGCAGTTGCTGTAATTGGAGCGATGTAATATTCTATTATTTCACCTTCGTAAGTTAAATCACCGTTGTTTGTTACCAAGTCTAGACTTGTTTGATTCAATAAAATTTCTTGTAAATCTTGGGTAAATTCTCGCGCAATTCCAGGTTCTATAATTTGTGCATTATTTTGAAAATAATTGACCTGAAATGTTTTGGTTTTGCTGTAATCAATGTCGGCTCCTGTAAAGGAATAGATACCGCAGCTTTGAAAAGCAAGCGAGAACACGAGTATTATTAAAAATTTTTTCAATTGAAAAATATATTTGTTTATAGATTGTATTGCTTAATCTTGCGATATAGCGTTCTTTCAGAAATACCTAATTCGTCGGCTGCATCTTTTCTTTTGCCGTCGTATTTTTCTAGCGACTTTTTAATGAGCTCTAACTCTTTATCGTGTAAAGATAAACTTTCTTCTTCTTCAACCTCTTCGACAAAGTCGTAGTTTCCTTTTTTTGTTTCAGCATCCTTATGCCGCAAGTCCATTACTTCAATGGAGTGTGATTCTTCATTAAAATCATCTTCAACTATAGCCGCGAGTTGTTCTTCATGATTTTGATCGTCATTGTAGATCTTTTTAATTAAAGAGCTGTTTTCCTCTTGCACTTTGCTAGCGTTGCCATTCTTCATTAATTCCAACGTAAGCTTTTTTAAATCGTTGACATCACGCTGCATATCAAACAATACTTTATATAAAATTTCGCGCTCATTGCTAAAATCTCCTTCCTGCTTTTTTGATTTAATTACGGCGGGTAAATTACTGCTCATATTGGGTAAATATTGACGCAGTTTATTGGCGCCAATTTCACGTTGTTGTTCTAATACCGAAATCTGTTCCGCCACATTTCGCAATTGGCGAATGTTTCCACTCCATCTATAATTTAGTAATAATTGCACGGCGCTATCATCTAATCGTACCGTGGGCATTTTATATTTTTGGGCAAAATCTGCAGCAAATTTTCTAAACAATAAATGAATGTCTTCAGCGCGTTCCCTAAGGGGTGGAAGATTAATATCTATCGTACTTAATCTATAATAAAGATCTTCTCTAAATTTTCCTTTTTCGATAGCCTCCACCATTTTTACATTAGTGGCTGCTACGATGCGAACATCGGTCTTTTGTATTTTTGAAGACCCTACTTTTAAGAATTCTCCGTTTTCTAAGACTCTTAATAATCTAACCTGCGTAGGGAGTGGTAATTCTCCTACTTCATCAAGAAAAATGGTTCCACTGTCGGCAACTTCAAAATAACCGTTTCGGGTTGCAGTGGCTCCTGTAAATGATCCTTTTTCATGACCAAAGAGTTCGCTGTCTATAGTTCCTTCAGGAATTGCACCACAGTTTACGGCAATGTATTTACCATGTTTGCGATGTGAAAGTGCGTGAATGATCTTAGGGATGTTTTCTTTTCCAACACCGCTTTCCCCAGTAACCAATACCGAAATGTCAGTAGCTGCTACTTGAATAGCTTTCTCTATAGCACGGTTGAGTTTAGGATCGTTCCCTATAATGCCAAATCGTTGTTTTGTTGCTTGTACTGATTCCAAATTTTTTATAGTTATAAGTTAAAAGTGCCTAAAGTTTGCTAAAGTTTTTTTAATTTTTGTTTCCAAGCCCTTCGAGTTATTGAAGGGAAACACGCGACTATGACTCATGCGCATTGGACGGAGTCGAAATCCCAATTAACGTAGCGCTAGTACAATTTGTAATCTTTACATTCACTAAGTCACCGGGTTTATTATCTCCCTTTGGAAAGACTACTACGATGCTTTGCTGATTGCGGCCACTCCACTCGTCAACATTCTTTTTTGATTCACGTTCGATTAAAACTTGAGTGGTTTTCCCTAAAAATTGTTTCGTTCTAAAGGCACTGTGTTTTCTTTGGGCATCAACAATTTCAGTAAGTCTTCGTTTTTTTGTTGCTTCTGGGATGTCATCTTCAAATTTTCGAGCTGCCATCGTTCCTGGTCTTTCAGAATATTTATACATATATCCAAAGGCATATTTTACTTTTTCCATTAAGTCCAATGTTGCCTGGTGGTCTTCTTCGGTTTCACTAGGAAATCCTACGATCATATCTTGTGAGATACTACAATCTGGTAATATTTCCCAAATCTTGTCCACGAGTTTTAGATATTCTGCTGCCGTATGTTGGCGATTCATTTCTTTTAAAATACGATCGCTTCCGCTTTGTACAGGTAAATGAATATGATTGCAAATGTTTTTATGTTTTGTCATCACGTGGAAAACATCTTCCGTCATATCCTGTGGATTGGAAGTTGAAAACCGAACGCGCATTGTGGGCTGTGCGACCGCAACCATTTCTAATAACTGAGAAAATGAAGTTGCCGTAGCTTGTTCCATTTCTGAAGCCTTTTTAAAGTCTTTTTTGAGTCCGCCGCCGTACCATAAATAACTGTCTACATTTTGACCTAGTAATGTGATTTCTTTATACCCTTGTATTGCGAGAAGGTCTATTTCATTAAGGATGCTTTGAGGGTCTCTGCTGCGTTCGCGTCCTCTTGTAAAGGGTACAACACAAAACGTGCACATATTATCACAACCTCTAGTAATACTTACCAATGCATTTATCCCATTGCTATTAAGGCGAACAGGTGATACATCTGCATAGGTTTCTTCTTTTGAAAGGATCACATTAACAGCATCATTTCCTGCTTCTACTTCGGCTAAGAGATTTGGGAGGTCTTTATAGGCATCTGGTCCTACCACCATGTCCACTATTTTTTCTTCGTCTAAGAATTTTTCTTTAAGGCGCTCTGCCATGCAGCCCAAAACTCCGACTTTCATTTTTGGATTGTGATCGCGTTTTACAGCATTGTATTTTTCCAAGCGCTTGCGCACCGTTTGCTCGGCTTTGTCTCGAATAGAGCAGGTGTTTACTAAAACGAGATCTGCTTCTTCTAAAATCTGGGTAGTATTAAAACCTTGTTCTTGAAGAATAGAAGCAACTACCTCACTGTCGCTAAAATTCATTGCGCAGCCGTAACTTTCGATAAAAAGTTTACGCGTGTTTTGTGGTTTATTATCTAGCTGTAAAGAATTACCTTGTTTTGTTTCGTCGATTGTTTTTTCCATATTCACTGTGCCTTTAGCACGACTCTCTTCAAGTCAATTAGTTTGCAAATATATGAATATTGACGCTGTTTCTGTCATTGTGTCAGGTTTGTTTTTTGTTAATTAAAAATCTCGTTAGATGAATCTTGTTTTAAAAATCATGTTATTTTTATCCCAAACAACTTTAAATCAACTATTTATTATGTATCAGCAATTATTACAAAGAATAGAAAGCTCTAAATCCTTTGATTTTGGAAATGTATTAAGTAAAAGTATAAGCCTCTTTAAAAAAGTATGGGTAGAAGGTTTTGTGCATCTATTACTTATTTTTGTTATTTCATTACCAGTAATTATTTTTTTTTATGTTGGGATGTTTATTATAATGGGTGCTAACTATTTTATAGCCGGAGGCGAAAGCGGTTTTGTGGAACAACAAGAATTTGATCCTGTGATGGTACCCTCTCTGATAGGTCTTTTTCTGCTAGTTATTCTTTTGGCAGCAGTATTGCAAGCTTTTAATATTGCGCTTATGGCTCATTTTTATCAGGTATGTAAAAAAGCAGACACCGGAAGTACAGCTGAAACTGGTGGTTATTTTGTGTATTTGAAAAAGAGTAGTTTCAAAAAATTATTAGTGCTTTCTTTCGCTACGGTGGGGGTCGCCTTACTAGCTGCTTTATTATGCTGGTTCCCATTATTTTATGTGACGGTGCCACTAAGTATGTCTGGAGTAATTTTTGCGTTTAATAGTGATCTTTCAGTAAAAGAAAATTTAACTGCTTCTTTTAAGCTAGGTAATAAGTATTGGTTGCCAGTGTTTGGGATGATACTACTAGCTGGGATTATAGGAAATATTGGAATTATAGCATGTGGAATTGGGGTGCTCTTTACGGCGATGTTTGCATATATTCCCGCTTATTATATATATAAAGATACCATTGGTTTTGAAGAAAACTCCGCAGACAGAATGACAACATCAGAAATCGATTTTTAAGGGCAAACTATTGCTCCATAGCTTTTATATTAAAACTCGCTACATTGGAATCAATAATTTCATTAGCAAGTTTTTATCTTAGGAAATGATGCTTTTTAAATAAGAAAAATACCAAACAAATACGACTGCCTTGAAACTAAATTGTTGTTATTAGAATTTGGCTTAAAAAAAATCACATACTTTTGCAATGAAAATAAAAATTCCTTTCTTTCGAAGGATTTTAAAATAGCGATTTATAACATGGCAAAAAATCTTGTGATAGTTGAGTCACCAGCAAAGGCAAAAACCATTGAAAAATTTTTGGGAAAGGACTTTAGTGTACAGTCAAGTTTTGGACACATTGCGGATCTTCCTTCAAAAGAACTAGGCGTAGATGTAGATGGTGATTTTTCACCAACCTATATTGTGTCGAGCGATAAAAAAGCATTGGTTCGAGATTTAAAGAAGGCAGCGAAAAAAGCAGAAATGGTTTGGCTCGCTAGTGATGAGGATCGAGAAGGAGAGGCCATAGCTTGGCACTTGGCGGAAGAACTAGATTTAAAAGAGGAAAACACAAAACGCATCGTTTTTCATGAAATCACTAAAACTGCCATTCTAAAGGCTATTGAGAATCCTAGAAAAATAGACTACAATCTAGTCAATGCACAACAGGCTCGTAGAATTTTAGACAGGCTTGTAGGGTATGAATTATCTCCAGTTTTATGGAGAAAAGTAAAAGGAGGGCTCTCTGCAGGTCGTGTACAAAGCGTTGCAGTGCGATTGATAGTTGAGCGGGAACGTGAAATTGAAGCGTTTAATCCTGTAGCAAGTTATCGCGTAGATGCAGAATTTACAACCATAGAAGGGAATAAATTCAAAGCCAAAATAGGAAAAAACTTTACTACTGAAGCAGCTGCAAAAGCATTCTTAAATCAAAATATTGGAGCCACATATGAGGTCGCAGATTTGCTTAAAAAGCCAGCTAAGAAGTCACCGGCTGCACCTTTTACAACATCAACATTGCAACAAGAAGCTTCGAGAAAGCTCTATTTTTCAGTAGGGAAAACGATGACCATAGCACAACGTTTGTACGAAGCAGGTTTGATAACCTATATGCGTACCGATAGTGTGAATCTCTCCAACGATGCACGTAACGCAGCTGAAGAAGAAATAACAAAATCTTACGGGGCAGAATATAGCAAGCCACGAACCTATAAAGGAAAGTCGAAAGGTGCACAAGAAGCGCATGAGGCCATTAGGCCTACCGAGATGTCTCGACACGGGATTACTGGAGATCACGATCAAGCACGTTTGTATGATTTGATTTGGAAAAGAACCCTCGCTTCACAAATGAGCGATGCACAATTGGAACGTACCAATGTGAAAATTGCGGTGAATGGAACCAAGCCAGTGCAAGAACAGTTCACTGCAAATGGTGAAATGATAAAATTTGATGGGTTTTTAAAAGTATATTTAGAAGGAACCGATTTTGAAGAAGAAGAACAAGATGGAATGTTGCCCAATCTTAAAAAGGGTGATGATTTAGAAAATCAATACATTACGGCAACTCAAAGATTTACAAGACCGCCGTATCGTTTTACAGAAGCGTCGCTAGTGAAGCAATTAGAGGAGTTAGGTATTGGACGTCCCTCTACTTATGCGCCAACAATTTCTACTATTATTAATCGCAACTATGTCGAAAAGGGAAGTATAGATGGAACAGAGCGTGTTTATACACAATTAACACTCGGCAATAACGTAGTAAAAGACAAACAGCTTACAGAAACTATTGGAAGCGACAAAGGGAAATTGGTGCCGACAGATATAGGTATGATTGTAAACGATTTTTTGGTAGCTCATTTTTCTTCTGTTCTTGATTTTAATTTTACAGCAAAAGTAGAGCAGGATTTTGATGATATTGCTGAGGGAAAAGAAGATTGGAAGGTAATGCTGAAGGATTTCTACGGAAAATTTCACCCTACAGTTGAAGATGTTAAAGAAAATGCAGATCGCGAAAGTGGCGAGCGTGTTTTAGGAGAAGACCCAGTGAGTGGTAGAACTGTTTTAGTGAGATTAGGAAAATATGGGCCTATGGCACAAATAGGAGCTCCAGATGATGAAGAAAAGAAATTTGCTAGTTTGCGTCCAGATCAGCAATTGCATTTAGTAACCTTTGAAGAGGTTATGGATTTGTTTAAACTTCCTAAATCTTTGGGTGTTTATGATGCTGAAGAAGTTGAGGTAAACAATGGTAGATTTGGACCGTATGTTCGTTTTGGAAAGAAGTTTATTTCAGTTCCAAAAGGAGTCGATCCTTTAGACGTAGACATGGCGATGGCAAAAGAGCTTATCGAAGAGAAGAAAAAAGCAGATGCGCCTATTTATAATTATGAAGATTTACCCGTTCAAAAAGGTACAGGACGTTTTGGACCGTTTATAAAATGGAACAACATTTTTATCAATGTCAATAAAAAATATGATTTTGATAATCTTTCTGATGCTGATATTATTGAATTGATCGAAACTAAGAAACAAAAAGAGATTGATAAATTAATTCATAATTGGGAAGAAGAAGGCATTCGATTAGAAAAGGCTCGTTGGGGTCGTTTCAATTTAATAAAAGGGAAAACGAAGGTGGAGCTTCCTAAGACAACGAAGGCTGAAAAAATGACGGTTGCCCAAGCCATCGAGATTTTAGATAAAAATGCACCTAAGAAAAAGAAAGCTCCGGCAAAGAAGAAGAAGCCTGCCGCAAAGAAAAAATAATAAATTGTTGCTAATTGATAAACCTACTTTCATTTGATTGAATTTTTAGCTCCCGTATCTAAAATTGTAGTAGCGCACCGTGAGGTGCTGCCTGCAGGTACTTTAGGGAAACAAATTTTGCTGCACGCCAAGCAACATGAGCTTCCAGATTTAAAAGAAGTAAAGTTTGCTATCTTTGGGTGCAAAGAAAATAGACGAGATGTAAATTTTATTGGATCCGAAATAAACTTTGACTCCGTTAGGAAATCTTTGTACAGTTTATATCCAGGAAATTGGAAGCACAAAATTGTTGATTTAGGCGATATAGAAAAAGGAGACACTGTTGAGGATTCTTATTTTGCAATTCAAACGGTAACTTCGGCCTTATTAAAAAAGAAAATCATCCCGCTTATTTTTGGAGCAAGTCAAGATACTCTATACGCCCAATATAGAGCCTATGATTCATTGGGAAACATGGTAAATCTAGTAAACGTCGATCATAGATTTGATCTGGGTGATGCTGATGCGCCAATTTCAAATAAATCTTATGTTGGAAAAATCATCATAGACAAACCTTATAATTTATTTAATTACAGTGTTCTAGGGTATCAAAGTTATTTTAATCCGCCCCAAGAAATAGGCTTAATGGATACTTTGTTTTTTGATGCGATACGGCTGGGTGAGGTTACAAAAGATATAACCGAAGTAGAGCCCATATTGCGTGATGCAGATATTGTCACTATAGATTCAAGAGCCATACAATTTGCGGATACTGGAATAGGTGGAAGTCCTAATGGATTTAATGGAAGAGAAATTTGTGCAATCGCAAGATATGCAGGAATAAGCAATAAAGTAAAATCTTTTTCTGTTTTTGAATTATTAGATTTTAATGCAAATGAGGCAGGGGCTATGCTAATTGCTCAATTGTATTGGTATTTCATAGAAGGAGTCAATTTTAGAGTTTTAGACGATATTTTTAACGATGAAAACAGCTTTACAACGTATAAAGTACCTGTAAATAATGATGTTTTAACATTTAAGAAAAGCAGTAAAACAGGGCGTTGGTGGATAGAATTGCCTTTTATTTCAAATCTTAATAATAAATTAAAAAGGCGTACGTTATTACCTTGCACCTATGGCGAGTATTTGGGTGCAACAAATCAGGAGTTACCTGAAAGGTGGCTAAAAGCCCGAAAAAAGAACGAGATTTAAACAATTAAAAAAGTATAATTAGCTTCAAGAATTTTCAGTTAAATTGTTGTTTTTCTGGAATATTATGGATAGGTTTACGCCCTTAATTCTTGAATTTAACCTAAATACCTATGAAAAAAATAATTGCATTAACTGCGATGTTGGCTTTTTTGTACAGTTGTAACTCTGGAGACAGAGGAGAACTGGTAGGAGCGAAAGGAAAAAACTGGTATCCTGAAAAACCTTTTGGAATGACTTTAATCCCTGGTGGAGCATTCATAATGGGTAAATCTGGAGATGATTTTGTAGCGGTAAATGATGCTCCTACAAAAACAGTTACAGTGCGCTCATTTTATATGGATGAAACAGAAATCACAAATGCTGAATACCGTCAAATGGTGGAGTGGGTTCGTGATTCAACAATCCGTTTGAAACTTGCTATCCTTGCTGATGAAGTAGGCGCGACGCCTGGTGATGGTGAAGCGAGTATTGGAGATTTTGCTTTTGTAGATAACACGGAAGAAGAAAAATCACCATACGACCAATATATGGAAGACAATTACTATGGTATGGGTGATGACTTTTATGCAGGGAGAAAAATAAACAGGAATATCGATCTAATTAGAGACCAACAAGAATATCCAGATGAGTACTATGTAGAGGTAATGGATAGTATGTACATTTCTGCTGAAGAAGCATATAATGGTCAAAGTACCATTGATGTACAAAAATTGAATTTCCAGTACACCTATATGGATATTGGAAAAGCCGCACGTGATAGATCAAAAGACAGAAAAGACTTTATTATTAAAGAAGAGATTAATATCTATCCAGACACAACCGTTTGGATTAGAGATTTTAATTATTCATACAATGAGCCAATGCATAATGACTATTTCTGGCACGAGGCTTATGGAGATTATCCTGTAGTAGGTGTTTCTTGGAAACAAGCCAAAGCTTTTTGTGCTTGGAGGACTTTATATAAAAATGCATATCAGAAAAAGCGAAAACGCAACCATATAAATTCATTTAGAATGCCTGCAGAGGCAGAATGGGAATATGCAGCACGTGGCGGATTACAAGGTGGAGATTTTCCTTGGGGAGGTCCTTATACTAAAAATGACCGTGGTTGTTTCTTGGCGAACTTTAAACCTTTGCGTGGAGATTACGCGGCAGATCAAGCATTGTATACGGTAGAGGCAAAATCTTATGAGCCTAATGACTACAATTTGTATAATATGGCTGGAAACGTAGCAGAGTGGGTAGACAGTTCTTACGATCCGGCTTCTTATGAATATACTTCTACAATGAACCCTAATGTAAACGATGATACAAACTTGCGTAAAGTAGTGCGCGGGGGTTCTTGGAAAGACATTGCGTACTTCTTAGAAGTGAGTTCACGTGATTATGAATATGCTGATTCTGCAAGAAGTTATATAGGATTCAGAACAGTGCAAGATTATATGGGTACAGACGTTGTGCTAAATGAAAACTTCGGTGACGCGAGATAAAACATCGTTAAAACTTAAACTTAAAACTAAACTTAAACTTAAAAACTAACTTATTATGGCACAGTCTAAAACTGGAAAAAAATTAATGAATATGGTATACGGTCTTGGAGCAGCGATCGTAATTATTGGTGCATTATTTAAAATTATGCACTGGCCTTATGGAGACTTGATGTTAATTATTGGTCTTGTAACCGAAGCGTGTGTTTTTGCTGTTTCAGCGTTTGAACCAGTAGATGATGATTTAGATTGGTCTTTAGTATATCCAGAATTAGCTGGAGGTGCTTCAAATTTAAAAGGGAATAAGCAACCAGAAGATGCACAAGGATTATTGTCTAAGAAATTAGACGAAATGCTTAAAGATGCGCGTATTGATAGTGAGTTAATCACCAGCCTTTCTACAAGTATTAGATCTTTTGAAGGTGCTGCTAAAGGAATGGTGCCAACTGCTGAAGCAATGAGTTCTACTAAGAAATATAGCGAGGAAATGGCAATGGCTGCAGCACAAATGGAATCTTTAAATAGCCTTTATAAGGTGCAGGTTGAGTCTACAAGCCGTCAAACGGAAGTGAATGAGCGTGTAGCAGAAAATGCGGAGCAATTAAAATCACAAATGGAGCACTTAACGACAAGCCTTTCTTCTCTTAATGGAGTTTACGGAGGTATGTTATCTGCAATGGGAAAAAACTAAGATTGTTTTTCAACTAAATATTAATTTTAAAATAAATTAAAATGGCTTCAGGAGAACAATCCGCAAGACAAAAGATGATTAACCTAATGTACTTGGTTTTCATCGCGATGTTGGCATTAAATATGTCAAAAGAAGTATTATCCGCTTTTGGATCGATCAATGAAAAACTCGAGCGTTCAAACAACAGTTTTGAATCTAAAAACACATTGGCTTTAGCAGATTTATCAAAAAAAGCATCAGAGAACGAAAAAGCAAAACAGACCGCTGCAATAGCTAAAGAGGCTAGTGACTTGTCGAAAACATATTATGATTTCTTAGAAGAACAAAAGAAATTGCTATTAGCTGAAGTAGAAAATCCTTTTGATTATGAAGCAATGGATCAGTCTAGTTTTTTAGATGAGTTTTATTACAAGGGAGGAAAATTAACTGAGGCTGGGAAGGTATATTTAGCTCAAATGGATACATACCGTAATGGAATGCTTGCATTGACATCGGAAAATAGTCCAGTTTTATCTGCTCAGTTGAAGTCTGATTTTTCAACAGATCCTATTGTAAAAGGAGAAGGTCCAGAGAAAGTGACTAGAGACTATATGAATTATCACTATGTAGGTTTCCCGTCAGTTTCTTCGTTAACTAAAATGACGCAGACTCAAAATGATATAAAGTCAGTTGAAAATGAATATTTGTCTAAACTACTTGCAGGAAATTTAAAAGCGCTTACAAATATTTCTGAGGCAAATTATGAAACTGTTATGACAACCACAAAGGGTGCATATTACACAAGTGATACTTTTGACGGTATTTTAGGTTTAGGGCGTGTTGATGAAACGACAAAGCCTGATAGAGTAGCACTTAAAATTGACGGAAAACCTCTTCGTGACGACCAATGGGAATTTATTGGTGGTAGTGGTAGAGTAGCCCTTAAAATGGGTGCTGGTGGTGTAGGAGAGCATAAAATCACAGGAAATTTAATTTACCTACAAGATGGCGAAGAAATAGTGGTCCCTGTAGAGAAAAGCTTTACAACCATAAGTATGCCTAATTCTGCAACCATTGCTGCAGATAAGATGAATGTAGTGTACCGCGGTGTATCTAATCCAATGACTATTACTTTTGCTGGTATAGAAAGCGAGAAAATTGTCGCCACTGCAGCTGGTTTAAATAGAGTTTCAGGTTCGTCTTATATGATGACCCCTGGCTCTGGTCGCGAGGTAAAGATTAATGTTTCTGCTAAATTGCCTGATGGTAAACCAGTTAATGATAGTGCTACCTTCCGTATTAAAGACATCCCCCGCCCTACGGGAACTATTCGTGGAGAAGATGGTGATGGTGGTTGTGTGCGTATGCAACGTGCTGGACTTGAAAAATCTAGTATAGGGGCAGCACTGCAAGACTTTGATTTTGATCTTAATTTAAATGTAACTGGATTCAGTTTCAAAGTTTCTGGCCAACCTACAATAAAAGTAAGTGGTAAAAAGTTAAGTAGTGAAGCATCTGGAGCTTTGAGAAGAGCTAAGCGCGGTGAGACGGTTCAAATCTTTGATATAAATGCAAACTTAGCTGGAAACAGTGGATATAAACTGAAGAAAATCTCTCCTATTTGTATTGAACTAACAAACTAGTAAAGTTTTTAAAATAAGATAAATGAATTTGAGAAACGTAATTTTAAGTGTATTAACAGTTATTCTAGGAATGGGAAGTGCTTTTGCACAACTCAATATCTTGAATGCAGATACACCAGATGATATAGGTCAAAAAACATTGGAGCAAATTACGTATGATAACGATGAACCGTTACCATATGGTTATATAGACCAACGTGATGTGCTGTGGTCAAAGGCCGTTTGGGAAATTGTTGATCTCGACGAACGTGTAAATTTTTCATTGTACTATCCTATTGACACCAACAATATAGGAAGCGAACGCCGCTCTCTATATGACGTGTTGGTAAAAAATATGCGAAATGGTAACATTGATGAGGTGTATGCGGATTCTTATTTTACTGAAAAAAGATCATTAGATGATATGGATGCTTCTTTAGTGTATAGAGATACCACAGATTATGGAATTGAGCAATTTAATGCAGAAGGTTTTGTGGATGCAGAATTTATTCGTGAGTTTACATTGGACGCTGCAGATATTGAAGAGTGGAGAATCCGTGGACTTTGGTATATAGACAAGCGACAAGGTGAATTAAAATACCGATTGTTAGGTATTTGTCCAGTAGCTGGTGAAGCAAGGTCTAAAGCTTTTGAAGACGACGGTTTTAACAGTAAAGTAGAATTGTTCTGGGTGTATTTCCCAGCAGCAAGAGAGGTATTGCATAATGCAAAGGCTTTCAACCGAAAGAATACTTCAATGCCAATAACATTTGATCATTTATTAAACTCAAGACGATTTAACGGGGTTATCTATAAAGAAGATAATGTTCAAGGCGATAGAGCTGTAAATGAATATATCAATGACAATGCACTTATGCAATTATTAGAATCTGATAGGATAAAAGATCAAATTCGGAATATTGAAATAGATCTTTGGAATTACTAATTCTAATCTATTAAATAAAAAAGTTCGCTAGCAATAGCGAACTTTTTTTATGGATACTATTTTGGTTTTCAGCGTTTATTTATTAGATTTTTGGAGTTTAATACTTCGATGTTCTGCCTCGTTTTGTTCTGTTTGAATTTTTATTCCTCCCGTGCGCTTTTCTCCTAACTAGTTTGGTTTTGTATTTTTATTTGCTTGTTTACAGCTCATGGCCATGCTTGCCTGGTTTGGTTTAATTTTTTGCGATTTGTAATTATTTTTTGTGATTTTAATACCTCTTGGGCTTGTCATCTCGTAGTATCTTTGTGCTATGACTAAACAAGTGGATTATATTATTGTTGGTTTAGGTATTGGGGGTATTTGTATGGCGCAAACGCTCCTAGACAACAACAAGTCGGTTATGGTTATTAATAATAGGGAGGCGGGTGCTACAAGTTCATCTGGGGGTGTTTTGAACCCAACAGTGCTTAAAAGGTTTACTGCCGCTTGGAATGCTTCTCAATTTTTTGGAGTCGCTACTAGTTTTTATAAAAATTTACAAGAGAAGCTTAAGGAGGATGTTATAAGGGATATTTCAATATTTCGGATTTTTAAATCTACAGAGGAACAAAATGATTGGATGGTCGCAAGTACTAAATTACAGCTTGAAAAATTCTTATCAAACCAGATTACGCTAAATACAAATCCAAGTATAAAAGCATCTTTTGGTCTAGGAGAAGTACTAACGGGTTCTATATTAGACCCTAAAGAGCTCGTTATTTGGTATGGGCAGTATTTAAGAAAAGAGGATTCAATTCTTGATGGAGCATTTGAGCACGATCAACTTATTCTTAGTAATGATCACTGTCAATACAAACATATTTCAGCCAAGAGAATCATTTTTTGCGAAGGAGCGAAAGTAGAAAACAATCCATTTTTTAAAATTTCTATTTCTCCCAATAATGATAAAGTATTTGTTGGAAATAAAGGCGAGTACGTCATCATCAAAGCACCACAACTAAAATGTGAGCATATCTTAAAAGGATCTGCGATGTTGATACCATTAGGGAATGATTGCTACAAAGTGGGTGCTACTTATGGGCGGGACGATTTTTCTGATACCGTAACAAAGGAGGCTACACTTAAAATTGTGGAACAAATAAAATCGATGATATCTTGCCCTTTTGAAGTTGTTGGACAAGTTACGGGAGTCAGACCCACTGTAAAAGACAGAAAGCCCTTGGTTGGGGTTTCAAAAGAGCATTCACAAATAGCATTTTTAAATGGGCTTGGTACGCGGGGTTTAAGCATGGCGCCATTACTTGCCCAGCAACTATGTCAACATTTAGAAAATGGTATTGCTTTGCCTTCTGAAATAAACATTCAGAGATTCTGGAACCAAACCTAATTATACTTTTTTCTTATCGTAATTAAAAAAGAAATTGATCCAGATATTTCTGGAGAGGCGTACTATTATCGGCAGCAAAATAACCAAAGCAATAGCGATTGCCACAAAAGAAGCAACCGGTCCGAGACCAATTATACCATAGCAAATGGTAAATACAGCAGTTGCAAAAGCAATCCCTACCGCATAGCTAACGTACATAGCGCCAAAGAAAAATGAAGGTTCTATTTTAAATTTTGTATTGCAATGGCAGCAGCGTTCGTGCATTTCAAACAACTCATTGACCTTATAAGGATTCTTAGTTTTATACATAGAAGTCTCTTGGCATACTGGACAAGCTCCAGTAAAAATGCTATATAGTTTTGTTCCTTTCATAAGTTCTTTCCGAAAGAGCGGAGATCATTTTAGTGAATATTTCTTTTCAAATCGAAAAGCGAACTAATACGCGTAGATTGAATCAAAGGTATTTTTTTTCCGTGGTAAAATTAAGCATCTTTGCGAACTTTATTGGGGTATAATTTCCTGATTGCTATAAATAAAAACTATGCTTAATATACATAACCTTTCGGTTTCATTCCAAGGAGAGTATCTATTTGAAAAAATCACCTTTCAATTGGGTGCAGGAACACGTGTTGGACTTGTTGGTAAAAATGGGGCAGGTAAATCTACACTCCTCAAAATAATCTCTGGAGAGCAGGAATATGATGAAGGCGCTATTGCCATGGATAAGGAAGTTACCATTGGTTTTCTTAAGCAAGACATAGATTTTAAAAAAGGCCGTACTGTTTTAGAAGAATCATATGAAGCTTTTACTGAGATTAAAAAATTAGAGAAGCAACTCGAAGAAATTAATACCCAGCTTACTACCAGAACAGACTATGAAAGCGAAGGGTACAATCAAATAATGATTGATTTAAACGAGGTGCAAGAACAATACGAAATTCACGGAGGCTATAATTATCAAGGGGAAACCGAACGAATTCTACAAGGTTTGGGGTTTCAAAGAGAAGATTTTAATAAAGTAACCGAAACATTTTCTGGAGGTTGGAGAATGCGTATCGAACTGGCTAAATTACTCCTTCAAAACAACGACATCTTGCTATTGGATGAGCCAACAAACCACTTGGATATTGAATCTATTCTTTGGTTGGAAGAGTTTTTAAAAGCATACATAGGGGCAGTTGTTTTAGTCTCTCACGATAAAATGTTCTTAGATAATGTTACCAATCGTACCATAGAAATATCCCTGGGAAAAATTTACGACTACCCAAAACCATATTCTAAATATTTAGTATTGCGTCAGGAATTAAGAGAGCAACAATTAGCATCTCAAAAAAACCAGCAAAAACAGATAGAACATACGGAGAAGTTGATCTCTAAGTTTAAGGCGAAGGCCAGTAAGGCAACCATGGCACAATCGCTCATTAAAAAACTGGACCGCATAGATCGTATCGAAGTAGACGAAGACGATAATAGTGTGATGAGTTTGCGATTTCCAATATCTCAAATACCAGGAAAAGTTGTTATTACTGCTGAGAACGCATCAAAAAACTATGGAGAAAAGGAAGTATTAAAGAATGTAGATTTATTAATAGAACGCGATAGTAAAACGGCTTTTGTTGGTCAAAATGGACAAGGTAAATCGACTCTTGCAAAAATGATTGTGGGAGATGTAGATTACAACGGAAAAATAGATTTAGGACACAATGTTCAAATAGGATATTTTGCCCAGAATCAAGCAGAATATCTCGACGGAAGCAAAACCGTAGAAGAAACAATGATTGATGCTGCAGACGAAAGGACAAGGCCATTAGTTCGCAACATATTGGGTTCTTTTCTCTTTAGAGGAGATGAGGCAGACAAATATGTGCGTGTACTTTCAGGAGGAGAGCGCAATAGATTGGCATTGGCCAAATTATTGTTGCAGCCTTTTAATGTCTTGATTATGGATGAGCCTACCAATCACCTAGATATAAAATCTAAAAACGTACTTAAAGATGCGCTTAGGAATTTTGAGGGAACCTTAATTTTGGTTTCACACGACAGAGATTTTTTACAAGGACTCACGAATAAAGTATATGAATTTAAAGATCATAACATTCGAGAGTATTTGGGTGATATCGAATACTTTTTAGAGAAACGAAACCTTGAGAATTTGCGAGAGGCGGAAAAGAAAACAGTAGTTGCTAAAGAAGCTAAAATTTTGCCAGTAGGAGGTAAACAATCCTATGAAGACCAGAAAAAACAAAAATCCTTGAACAATAGGTTAAGTAAAATCGAAGCTAATATCAATAAACTGGAACGTGAAATTAAAGTAATTGATGTTGACTTAGCGATTAGTTATGAAGAAACTATTGCTGCCCCAAATTTTTTTGAAAACTACCAGGCAAAGAAAGATAAAGTTTCAAAATTGATGAAAGATTGGGAAGAGGTTACCATGCAACTCGAAACTTTAGTTCCCTAAGACTTATATTTAGGAAATCTTTAACGCGACACATAGGTTGACATCTGTACTTTTGGGCATTCACCATTATACATTTTGGATGCGTCAAATTATCCTTGTAGGGATTGGAATATTGCTTGTTGTGGGTGCTTTTTTTGGAGCGAAAATGATTATCGCTAACAAAAACAGACCAAAACCTAAAGTTGAAAAAGTAGTAAAATCGGTTTTTGTTGAAACGGTTACCAATGCCACAGTTCCTATCGTTATTCCTGCGAATGGAACGCTTACTGCAAAAAATCGATTGGAAATATTTGCTGAAACACAAGGAGTCTTCCGCAGCAGTGCTCACGACTTTAAAGCGGGTCAAGAATACCGCAAGGGTCAAATACTTTTAAGTTTAGATTCGGCGGAATATTATGCCTCTGTTCAAGCGGCTAAAAGTGAATTCAAAAACTTGATTGCTTCCTTAATGCCCGATTTGAGATTGGATTATCCCGAATCATTTCCTGCTTGGGAACGTTATTTAAAATCAATTAACGTTGATAAACTATTACCAGAATCACCTCAAATCACCTCAGAAAATGTAGAGTACTTTATTACCGGTCGTGGTGTTCAAACCTCGTATTTCAATATTAAGAATTTAGAGCAACGCTTGGGTAAATTTAGAATTACTGCACCCTTCAATGGTATTTTAACAGAAGCATTGGTGACAAAAGGAACATTAATTAGAACGGGTCAGAAACTAGGTGAATTTATAGATCCTACTGTGTATGAAGTAGCACTAGCAGTAGAAAAGGAGTTTAGTGATTTGCTAAAAGAAGGAGAAGAAGTAACGTTCGCTTCAATTGATTCAGCTAAAGAGTATACGGGTAAAGTATCTCGTATAAATGCTCGTATTGATCAAGCAACGCAAACCGTCAAAGTATTTGCTGCGGTTAAAGGCGAAGGACTTAAAGAAGGCATGTACTTAGAAGCACAATTAGAAGCTCGTGATGAAGTTGATGCAATTAAAATTCTTCGAAAATTACTAATTGACGAATCACAAATTTTTGTAGTAAAAGACACTGTTTTAGATCTTATAAATGTGACTCCTGTTTATTTCTCATCCAAAGAAGTAGTCCTAAAAGGGGTGCCAAATGGAACCAAAATACTTTCTAAAAGTATTCCGGGGGCTTATGCAGGAATGTTAGTAAAAGTAATCGAAGAAAAGGTGGAAACCGCTACGCAAACTAAACAAGCGCCAGAGTAATATGCGTAAACTCATAGAATATTTTATAAGGTATCATGTAGCGGTAAATGTTATTGTGTTGGCATTTTTTGTTTTTGGTATTGCGGGAGCGCTAAGTTTAAAATCTTCATATTTCCCCCTAATTGATTCTAAGAATATTTCAATTAACGTTACCTATCCTGGTGCTTCACCTCAAGAAGTTGAAGAAGGAATCGTACTAAAAATTGAAGATAATTTAAAGGGAATAGATGGTGTTCAACGAGTTACGTCAACCTCTGGAGAAAACAGTGGGAGCATCAATGTAGAAATTGAAAAAGGGAAAGACATTGACTTTATGTTGCTCGAAGTCAAGAATGCGGTAGATCGTGTCCCTTCATTTCCTGTAGGAATGGAACCACTAGTAGTTTCTAAACAAGAGTCCATTAGACAAACGATAAGTTTCTCGATTAGTGGGGAAGACATTTCGTTGGCTACCTTAAAGCAAATAGGGAGAAGTGTAGAAAATGATTTGCGAGGTCTAGACGGGATTTCACAAATTCAAATACAAGGATATCCCGAAGAAGAAATTGAAGTTGCAGTACAGGAAAATGATTTGTTAGCGTATAATATTAGTTTCGCAGAAGTCTCTCAAGCAATAAACGGTGCGAATATATTAGTAACCGGAGGTACCATTAAAACCGACTCAGAGGAGTATTTAATTCGTGCTAACAACAGGTCTTATTATGGGGATGAGTTGGGAAATACAATAGTGAGAGCAGATGCAAGTGGACGCACCGTTAGGTTAAATGATGTAGCAATAATTAGAGATCGTTTTGCTGAAACGCCAAATGCAACCTATTTTGATGGTGAGCTTGCTGTAATTATTACTGTCACAAGTACCAATAGCGAGGATCTTATTTCTTCTGCTGAAAAGGTGAAAGAATATATTGCCGAATACAATCAAAAATATACCAATGTACAATTAAGTGTGGTGCGCGATTTATCGACAACACTTACACAACGTACTGCATTATTAGCCGAAAATGGGATCATCGGGATGTTACTCGTGCTGCTTTTTCTTTCCGTATTTCTTAATACGCGCTTGGCATTTTGGGTCGCCTTTGGTTTGCCAATAGCATTTTTAGGAATGTTTGCTATAGCTGGATTTTTTAATGTTACAATCAATGTGCTTTCGCTGTTTGGGATGATTATCGTAATTGGTATTCTGGTGGATGACGGGATTGTAATTGCTGAAAATATTTATCAGCATTATGAAAAAGGCAAGACACCTATCCAAGCTGCAGTTGATGGTACGATGGAAGTTCTTCCTCCCATACTGTCTGCCATTGTAACTACTATTTTAGCCTTCGGTATTTTCTTGTTTCTCGATGGGAGAATTGGAGAGTACTTTGCAGAGGTTTCGGTTATTGTGATCTTGACTTTGACAGTTTCTTTGGTGGAAGCATTAATTATTTTGCCTGCCCATTTAGCGCATTCAAAAGCACTTAGAAAACAAAACAATACCCCAAAAAGAGGTTTTGCAAAAGTCTTTGCAAAACTCAGAATTATCAATGACTACGGCGATCGTATGATGGCCTGGTTGCGAGATAAAATGTACGGCCCTTTTTTGCGATTTACACTTCAGAATAAGGTCTTTGTCTTTCTAATTTTTGTTGCGATTATGATCATTAGTACAGGTAGTATTGGCGGCGGAATTATTCGAACGGCATTCTTCCCAAGAATCGCAAGCGATCGAGTTGATATCTCACTAGAGATGCCCCGAGGAACTAACGCAGGAATTACCGATAGTATTATTTCAGTAATCGAAGAAAAGGCACTTGAAGCCAATATAGAATTGTCCAAAGAATACCTTGGAGGACAAGACAAAATGCTCTTTGAAAATATCATCAAAAATATTGGGACAGGAAGTTCTTCTGCTTCGCTAACCATTAACTTATTGCCAGGAGAAGAGCGCCCAGATGCTGTTAGTAGTGCTGTTGTAACAAAACTCATTCGAGAAAAAATGGGGCCTGTTATTGGGGCTGAAAGTGTGGTTTACGGTGGTGGTGGAAATTTTGGAGGAAGCCCTGTATCGGTTTCCCTATTGGGTAATAATATAACCGAGTTGAAAGCGGCAAAAAAAGAGTTAAAGACTTTCATGGAAAATGATGCAAGGCTCAAAGACATAACCGATAATGATCCCGCAGGTATTAAAGAAATTAAACTAGAATTAAAAGAGAAGGCTTATTTATTGGGTCTTAATCTTCGTGATGTTATGACACAGGTGCGTTCAGGGTTCTTTGGAACACAAGTACAACGATTGCAAAGAGGGCAGGATGAAATTAAAGTCTGGGTGCGCTATGATAGAGAGAACCGTTCGTCAATTAATGATTTAGATGCGATGCGTATTTCTGCACCCAATGGTTCTAAGATTCCGTTGAGTGAAGTTGCAACCTATTCTATTGCCAGAGGAGAAGTAGCTATCAATCACCTAGAAGGACGAAGAGAGATTCAAATTTCTGCTGATTTGCAAAATCCAAATGAGGTGAGCGGTACCGATATTTTAGAGGAATTACGATCAGACATTATGCCTAATATTTTATCAAAATATCCCACGGTATCTCCATCTTACGAAGGACAAAATAGGGAAGCAGGTAAACTAACAGCATCTTTAGGGCCTGTAGGGTTTACCGTTTTGGGGCTTATATATATGGTTATAGCATTTACTTTTAGAAGTTACAGCCAACCGCTTTTATTGTTGCTTTTGGTCCCGTTTAGTTTGCCAGCCGTTGCTTGGGGACATTGGATTCATAATTTTCCAATAAACATTCTTTCTATGTTGGGTGTTATTGCACTCATTGGGATTATGGTAAATGATGGATTGGTATTTATTGGTAAATTCAATCAAAATTTAAGAGAAGGGATGAAGTTTGACGATGCTGTTTTTGAAGCCGGCCGCTCGCGTTTTAGAGCTATCTTTTTAACATCAATTACGACCATTGCTGGATTAGCTCCTTTGATTTTTGAAGAAAGTAGACAAGCACAATTTTTAAAACCAATGGCAATTTCTATTGCTTACGGAATTGGTTTTGCAACCATCTTAACCTTGGTGCTATTGCCTATATTTTTATCCTTTGGTAATAGAACTAAGAAAACAGTAAAATGGTTATACACAGGGAGCTCAGTGACTAACGAGGAGGTAGAACGCGCTATTAAAGAACAGAAAGAAGAAGAGCACCATGAGAAACTTTAAAGCTTCAATACTAGCAATATTTGTATTTGGAAGCTTGGCAGCGCAAGAATTAAATGTGTTGACCAAAGAAGCTGCCATTGCGGAAACATTACAAAATAACTTCGGGATTACAATTGCTGAAAACAACTTAGAAATTGCAGATAACAACCGCGATTTGCTGAATTCTGGATATTTGCCATCGCTTACAGGAAATGCTGCCGCTAATTATGACTTGCAGGATCAAGAGGCGACTTTTCAAAGCGGTGAAACCAATGTAGTAGATGGTGCTGAAACAACCCGTTTCAATGCATCCTTGAACTTAGCCTACACGCTTTTTGATGGCTTGGGCAGGTATTATGACTATAAAAGCCTGAAAGAGCAGTATAATTTATCTGAACTGCAAGCACGACAAACTATTGAAACCACCGTACTTCAATTATTTACGGTGTATTATGAAGTTGCTAGGCTCACAGAAAATGTAACGGTTTTAGAAGAAACATTTGCCACTACAAAAAAACGACTCAAACGTGCCGAATATGCCTTTGAATATGGACAAAATAATAAGCTAGATATCTTAAATGCAGAAGTCGATATTGTTACTGACAGCATTAATTTAATGAATTCACGCCAGCAATTAAACAATACGAAAAGAGATTTAAATGTTATTTCAAATACTGAACTGTCACGAAATTTTTCCGCTGACACCACGGTTGTTTTTTTACCAGAGTTCATCTTAAAAACCTATATGGACGATGCTGAAAAAAATAACGTGCGCCTGCTGCAAGCTGATAAAAATCAAACGATAAGTGAATACAATTATAAGGCTAGTAAGTCGGTTTACTTGCCTTCGGTTGGTTTAACCGGGAGTTATGGTTGGAACGAGGGTCTTTTTCCAGCGACTAATTTCTTAGCATCAAATACTTCATTGGGTTTTTCAGCAGGAGTTAATTTATCGTGGAGTTTGTTTGATGGTGGTAGTGGTATTACTTCGGTTAAAAATGCAAAGATTGCAATTACAAACCAACAAGTATCTCGGCAGCAATTTAAGAAAGAAGTGCAACGTGATATTTTCAACGCAAATGACGATTATTTAAATCGTGTACAAATTTTTGAACTATTAGAACAAAATGTAGTCACCGCAGTCAATAATTTTGATCGCAGTAATGAACAGTATAAGTTAGGTCAAATATCTTCGGTTGAATTAAGGCAGGCGCAGGTAAATTTACTCAATGCTGAGACCAATAAAAATCTAGCCAAGTATCAAGCAAAGCTAGCCGAGTTGCAAGTGCTTCAACTGGCAGGGCAATTATT
This sequence comes from Patiriisocius sp. Uisw_017, assembly GCF_047731265.1. Classification (GTDB taxonomy): domain Bacteria; phylum Bacteroidota; class Bacteroidia; order Flavobacteriales; family Flavobacteriaceae; genus Patiriisocius. The sequence continues at coordinate 1,857,939 of NZ_CP159835.1, forward strand.
AAATGTGGATTTTTAAACCCGCGTTTAAACGTTCCTAAGTTTATAGCTATGAACACCTTTTAATGCTTTATTTTTAATACACAATACATAAAACACTATTATGGAAGAACATTTTTTTCAATGCCCTTATTGCTGGGAAGAAATCTCTATGTTGCTGGATACTTCTGTGTCCCACCAAACATATGTGGAGGACTGTGAGGTATGTTGTAACCCAATGGAGTTAAGTGTGAATTACGATAATGCTGTGTTGTCTCAATTTTCTGTAGCGAGCATTGAGCAATAATTTTGTATCTTAAAAAATTAACCAACACATTTTAATTTTATGTCGTCATCTTTTACGTTTGCAGATCACATAGTAGGTTTTATAATTAGTGATGATATTGATGTGAAAGCGATTGAAAAGCTACACATAGTGATTCTTGATAAAATGAATGAATTTATAAAAGTAAATCTATATCTAGAGGACGATAATATAGAAAAATTTTCATTTGGTGCCATCTTAAAAGGGATCAAGTTTCACACAGAACATCACGGAGAGTTCAGTAAAGTCGTACTTGTTACAGATAGAAAATGGTTGCAAATGTGCAGTAAACTGGAGAATATTTTCTTGTCTACAACCATAAAAAGTTTTAAAACGGAAGATAGATTGGAGGCGATGAGTTGGATTGCTGAAGAAGATAAGCAGGTGTATTTATAAATGGCTCCTGCGCTTCAAGGGACTATACATACCCTGCATAGGCCTTTCAGAAAGTATATTTCTAAAAATATTTAGGGAACGTTTCATCCTCATCAGGTGTTTTAGTGCTGTCCTTATTTTGTGAAAGACTATATACAACTGCGATGAGAATAACGCATACTAGTGCAAAGATGCCTATTAGAAAAGTGCGCATTCCCCAGTCTACAAGTGGTGAAAAAAGTGCGTACATAGTATTCTATTTTAAATAATTATTAATGTCATTCGTGTTTTGCCGTCACACCGTCTATGGTTACCACGTGTGAGGGAGAAACGTAAGGGGTTAATGAATGAGATTCAGAATAAAGGACATACACACTATATAACTATATATAAACATGCTTAAGGCTCCAATAATATAAGGGTTAACAGAAATTTTCAGTTGATAATGACCCAAGCGCTTTAATAACGAAAGGATATATACTACTGCAATTAAAGCCATACAACTTGATGGTAAGAGGTAATTTGTAATACAGGAGCAAAGCTTAAAGATAGGCTGCGGAAGTAATAATTATATAACTTATATTAACCTGCAGAGAATTTACTATTTATGCTATTTTAAAATTAAAATATTTATCATTTTGTTCTTGCAAAGCGTAAAAAGGGTTTGTATCTTTGCAATCCAATAATTTCGGTGGCATTATGAACCGTAAAGTTAAAAGCTAAAGTGAAATGTTTGGGGTTAAGTTTGGAGTTTTCAAACGAACATCGCGGGATAGAGCAGTAGGTAGCTCGTCGGGCTCATAACCCGAAGGTCACTGGTTCGAGTCCAGTTCCCGCTACTAAGCAAGACGGATCGGTATTACTACTGGTCCGTTTTTTATTTGCATAAACTTTACCTTCTGTAAATGAATGAATTAACCATAATATGGGGCTGAGATTTTAGGTTCGATAAGTGCTGTCTTCCGGATGGATGACTATACCCGCAGTACTGTCGCTTCGCAATAAAAGTGGATGCATTGTTTCACAGTCATTCTAGTTTTAAGCCAGTAAACCCATTAGTTAAAATAAATGACCAATCAGAAATTGCCTTTTTAAATTGGGTAAAAACTTGGAACGAAGATACAGGGATGCGCTTGAAAGTTACATTGCCTCATCGAAAAAATAAAACTAAAAAAGAACAGTCTTTTAAAGTGATAGAGCGAATATCTCTAAATGTTGACAATACAGCGATTATTAGATTGCGACCAAATAAGAAAGGCCATTTTCAATCGGGAGATTTACTGCATATTATTCCACCAGGAGATACCTATGCTAGACAATATTCAATGGCAAAAGTAGATGGTGATATTTTGTTAAGTATTAAATGGCATCCCAAAGGGATTTGCTCAACCTATCTATGTACCTTAAAAAATGGCGATACCATTTCGGCACGTATTGAAAAGAATGCGAAGTTTCATTTTCCGAAACAAGCTTCATCGGTATGGCTCATTGCTAATGGTACCGGAATTGCTCCTTATTTAGGAATGCTCAATGAAAATCATAAAACACCTGTGCAATTAACCTGGGGAGGAAGAATAGAAGCTTCTTTTGATTGTTATCGACCGTTTTTGGAAAGTAAACTTTTGCCAAAACAAGTAATTCCTTACCAATTAGCATTATCACAAACAAAAGATAAAATATATGTACAAGATGTTTTATTAGACCAACAAACCGAAGTAGCGAAAACACTCAAAAACGGTGGGGTTTTTATGTTGTGCGGCTCCATGGCAATGCAGTATGCTGTGCTAGATACTTTAGAGGGAATTACAGCGACTCATTTACAACAACCTTTGAGTGATTTTGAAAATAATGGGCAACTCCTAATGGATTGCTACTAAAAAGAAAATTAATGTGTCATCAAATAAAAACTATCGCTAAAAATTGTAATGGTCAGCTTTCTTATTGTAAGAGATGTAAAGTATACCATTTGGCGTTTAATAACATCTATCTGGAACTAACTAAAAAAGAGATGTTATCTTTTCAAGAGTATGTTTCAGAAATAGATATTGAATATTGGGAAACGAAATATGATTCAATGCCTATAAAACGAAAAATAGTAATCAATACATTACAGAGTGGTCTATCGATGATATTCAATCGGTCAGAGTTAGATTCCTTGAAAGATTTATTATCCAAGAATACAAAAAGCGTGAACGATACGCTTACCGTATCAGATATTGATTATATTTTGTTTTTGAATTAATTTTATTTTTTTATTTTTATTTTGTCGACACTATTATCGCTCCCACAATTTTCGTCAATCCACCTGCCCGTTGCAGCTTCCCTATTTTAATAATAGGAGGAGGGGTTCTTTTTAGTTTTCTCACACTTTCAATTTTTCTGCCAGCAAACTCAATGTTTGTAATTCCATACCAATAATTAGCAATGTCAGGTCTAAGGTGAATACTTACATCAATTGGTGCTGCAATATTTGGCTGAGAATAGGAGACTCCAGTAATGGTCCAACCTTTATTATATATCCAATCTTCCCTATAGGTAGTATCACAATACGTTAAACCGTTAGATATTAAAGTTTTATTTATAAGATTTTGATGAACGAATGATTCCAATAAGTCCTCATAATTATTAATGTCTAAGCCAGAATTTTCAATAAAATCCTGATTGACGATATCTACGAAAAGAACATTAGCATTGAATTGCCAATTACTTAAATCTTGATTAAAAGCAGAGGCATTGCTAAACATATGCCCCATATTAGTAGCATTACTCACATCCCAACGGCCTAGATCTTGATTAAATGAGCTAGCTCCACTAAGCATTCCAGCTATTTTAGTTACAATACTAACATCCCAATTTCCAAGATCTTGATTAAAATCAGTTGCATTCCAAAAAATACCAAACAAAATTCACCTTTTAATACCTGTGATTGCGGTTTCCCGTAATGTATGAAAGTTTTCTTCCATTGATTACAGAGATGAGGCAATGGTCTGATAGAAATAAAAAAGTAAAAACCCCGCTTATAAAATCCTACGTTTTTGTAAAAGTCAAGAAAAAAGAACTGGCTCCAATATATGCTATTCCGGGGGTTGTTGCGGTTTTAAAACATTTAGGAGAACCTGCAATTGTAACAGATGTTGAAATTAACAACTTAAAAATAATAACCAATCGTAGTGATGCTACAAAAGTAGTGCAGCCTTTTAACCTACTTAGCATCTTATTGATTTGCAATGCGTTACAGGTTGATCGTTTTTTTTTAGCACGTAAAAATGAACTTTTCCTACTCTTTTTTGTTGTTTTGCATAATTATTATTCCCCTAGTTTTTGATCAAATATTCAAACTGTTTTGTATATTTGATATATGTGGTATACTGTTTAAAATCAGTATATTCCAAAAAATACCAAACAAAATTCACCTTTTAATACTTGTAATTACGGTTTCCCGTAATGTATTATAGTTTGATACCTTTAGTTTTACCTCCAATTAAAATATCCCCCAAAATTTTAGTTTGTACTCCCATGTATTTAATATAATACAGGACGCTAAACGAATATTCAAATAAAATATTTCCACCATTAATAATATGGGATTGAGAGCGGCGAAGCCATGGAATTCTTTACTCGCTCAATTACATATAGTCAAAGCAATTTTAATGAATAATAAGTCCTAGGCAATGTATGTTTTAAAGAAAAATTTAAAACCAAAGCAATGGTTTGCCATTTATACAAAATCAAGATCTGAGGCAAAGGTTTGCGAAAGATTAATGGATGCTGGGTATGAAAGTTTTCTTCCATTGATTACAGAGATGAGGCAATGGTCTGATAGAAATAAAAAAGTAAAAACCCCGCTTATAAAATCCTACGTTTTTGTAAAAGTCAAGAAAAAAGAACTGGCTCCAATATATGCTATTCCGGGGGTTGTTGCGGTTTTAAAACATTTAGGAGAACCTGCAATTGTAACAGATGTTGAAATTAACAACTTAAAAATAATAACCAATAGTAGTGATGCTACAAAAGCACTGCAGCCTTTTAACCTAAAAAATGGAAAGCCAGTGCAAGTGATTCAAGGTCCCTTTAAAGGTTTAATTGCGGTATACTTATCAAATAGTGGTAAGCACAGAGTGATTGTAAAAGTAGAAGCCTTAAATAGTCTTACTGAAATCACCTTACCCTTAAGTCATATTGAGAGAATTACACAATAAAACATTATGGCTTGTTATTCGTGATTCGCAAGGCGTAAATCGCCAGTGGTGAAATGAGAATTTATTTTGTAAGCTATTAATCATTAATCACTAATCACTTAAAACGTAAAACCAAAAACAATGAAATACTTTGCACACGAAACAGCGGTAATCGATGAAGGCTGCATTATAGGTGATCATACCAAAGTTTGGCATTTTAGTCATATAATGAATAATTGTGAAATCGGAGAAAATTGTAACATTGGTCAAAATGTAGTCGTGTCACCAGGAGTTATTTTGGGGAATAATGTCAAAGTTCAAAATAATGTTTCTATTTATGAGGGTGTTACTTGCGATGAGGATGTTTTTTTAGGTCCGTCTATGGTTTTTACCAATATCACAAACCCCAGAAGTGCTGTCGTAAGAAAAGGACAATATGCTAAGACGCAAGTGGGGAAAGGAGCTAGTATAGGGGCCAATGCAACGATTGTTTGCGGGCATAACTTAGGTGAATTTTCTTTTGTTGGAGCGGGTGCAGTCGTTACTAAAACAGTGTTAGCCTACGCCTTGGTTGTAGGTAACCCCGCAAAACAAATTGGTTGGGTAAGTGAATATGGCCATCGCTTAGCATTTAATAAGCAGGGAATTGCTATTTGTAAAGAAAGTACACAAGAATATTTATTAGAGAACGATAGCGTAAAACGTATAAAGTAGATAAAAATGAAACGAGCATGTTAAAGTTTTTATCATCTAAGGGAATGATTAATGGCGAACAGCAGGCGTTTGCCGAGCTTATCGAAGTATTACCATTAAAAAATAAAACTTAAGCACATGAAAAAGTTTGCAATAATAGGAGCTGCTGGATATATTGCTCCAAGACACATGAAAGCTATTAAAGAAACTGGTAATACACTCGTTGCGGCTCTCGATCCATATGATGGAATAGGTATTATGGACAGTAACTTTCCGGAGGCTAATTTTTTTACTGAATTTGAACGCTTTGATAGATTTGTTGATAAATGGTCTAGAAAAAATGGTTGTAAAATTGATTTCATTTCGATTTGCTCACCAAATTATCTGCACGATTCACATATAAGATTTGCTTTAAAAAGTGGAGCTGACGTAATTTGTGAAAAACCGCTGGTTTTGAATCCCTGGAATATTGAACAATTAGAAGAAATTGAGAAAGAAACGGGAAAAAAAACAAATAATATTTTTCAGCTTCGATTGCATCCTTCAATGGTTGCTTTGAAACAAAAAGTACAAAATGAATTAAAAGTGAACCCATCAAAAGTGTATGATATAGATTTAACATACCTAACTTCAAGAGGCAAATGGTATTTTGTTTCTTGGAAAGGAGATATGTCTAAATCTGGAGGAATTGCTACCAATATTGGCGTTCATTTTTATGACATGCTTTGCTGGATATTTGGTGATGTTATAGAAAATGTGGTTCATTTAAAAACACCCTATACGAATGCTGGAGGTTTGATACTAAAACATGCCAATGTTCGATGGTTTCTATCTGTAAATCAAAACTATTTACCCCTCAAAGTGAAGTTAGCAGGGCAAACCACTTTCAGATCTATTGTGGTAGATGGTGAAGAAATAGAATTTAGTGGGGGCTTTGCAGATTTGCACACTAGAAGCTATGAAGAAATTTTAAAAGGAAATGGATTCGGTCTAAGCGAGGCCTATAGTTCGGTCGAAACAGTATCTACCATAAGAAACCTAGCCCCTATAGGATTAAACGGGGAATACCATCCATTTTGTAAAAAAGTGATTGCTAAAACATACATTTGAACAATAAATATCTTGAAAATTATCGCAATTATAGGCTATAGTTTTAAAGGCCCTTTGCTTTCTTTGTAAATAGTTCACGATATACGCAATGCGGGGCTGTTTCCTTTAAAAGGAGGTTATCATCCCTTGGTAAAACATAAATTTACTAAACATCCTTTTTTAAAATGATAAATGATAATCTTAAAATAGCTATTATGGCAAGCTTAGAAGCGGGAAAAGTGATCATGGAATTGTATGACACCGCTTTCGATGTTGAACTAAAAGAGGATAAATCGCCATTAACCGAAGCAGACAAAAGAGCTAATGATATTATAAATTCTTATTTAGTAAACACAGCGTTTCCTGTAATTTCTGAAGAAAATAAACAAACAGATTATCAAGTAAGAAAGTGTTGGGAAACCTGTTGGATTGTGGACCCGGTAGATGGCACAAAAGAGTTTATAAAGCGCAATGGTGAGTTTACAGTAAATATTGCATTAGTAACAAATGGCAAACCAGAAATAGGGGTTATTTATGTACCAGCAACGAAAACAATTTATGTTGCAAATGTAAATACAAACCAAGCGTTTAAAACGCAGCTAGAGTCTCATGATGCTTCTTTAGAAGAGGTTATAAATTCAGCAACATTTTTACAACCTAAAACAAAAGAATCTAACACTGTTCAAATAGTAGGCAGTCGCTCTCATATGAGTCAAGAGACATTAGAATTTGTTGAAGCTACTAAAAAGAGAGGTAAAGTAGTTGAGGTAGTTTCTAAAGGAAGCTCGCTAAAATTCTGTTTAGTGGCTGAGGGAAATGCAGACGTATACCCAAGGTTTGCACCAACTATGGAATGGGACACTGCAGCAGGACAAGCAATTTGCAATGCTGTGGGAATAGATGTAATTTCGCAAGAAACAACAGAGCCACTTTTATATAACAAAGAAAGCCTACTTAATCCTTGGTTTTTAGTCTCTAGAAATTAAATAATGGCAATTTTAAAAAAATCATCACACATACGCAGTGTTTTAAAAGGGTTTTCTTGGCGTGTTTTAGCCACTACAGATACCATTTTAGTTGTTCTACTTGTGACTTGTTTATTAGGAAACTGTAGTATCGAAGGTGCTATTAAAATTGGTGCATCAGAGTTTTTATTTAAATTAGCGATCTTTTATTTTCACGAGCGGATTTGGTTACTATACCTTGGTAAACAAGCAACATCAAGCAAAGAAATATTATACAAATCTATTTCATGGCGAATGCTAGCTACTGCAAGCACCTTTGTTATTTCAGGAATAATATTGAATGATTTTGGACAGGTAGCGATGTACGTCGCTGCTGTTGAGTTTGTCACTAAATTTGTTTTATATTACGTTCATGAAAAGATGTGGTTGAGGTTACCCTTAGGGAAAATTAGAAGCTTTTTTTTTGTAGATAATATTTGTAGAAATTAAAACACAAATTATTGCATTAAACAATTATAAAGGTTGCGCTATTATATGAAAGAAAATATTATTCCACATAACTATCAAGTTTCAAAAGTTGATAGACAAAAAATGAATAAGCACAAATCCTTGTTGTTGTGGTTCACAGGGCTTTCAGGATCTGGAAAATCAACCATCGCTAATATTGTAGAACAAGAATTATATAAATTAGGGGTGAAAACTTATACCCTTGATGGAGACAATATAAGAAGTGGTATAAATAGTGATTTAACTTTTACTCCAGAGGATAGAACAGAAAATATAAGAAGAATAGCAGAAATATCCAATTTGATCCTAGATGCCGGTTTAGTGGTGTTAGCAGCATTTGTCTCTCCTTATAAAAAAGACAGAGAAAACATCAAAGACATCGTTAAAGATTTTAACTTTATCGAAATTTATATCAACACTAGCATAGAAGAATGTGAACGTAGAGATGTAAAAGGACTATACAAAAAAGCAAGAGCAGGAGAGATAAAAAACATGACTGGGGTTTCTGCAACGTACGAGGCGCCACAAAATCCTAATATTGAAATTAAAACGGAAGAAAAAACAGTTGAACAAGCAGTTCATGATATAATGAATTATATAAAACCTAAATTAAATTTTAAGCAATGAATAAGTATTACTTAAATTATTTAGATGAATTAGAAAGTGAAGCAATCTTTGTATTACGAGAAGTTTGGGCACAATTTGAAAATCCGGTTATCTTATTTTCTGGAGGAAAAGATTCTATTTTAGTAACGCATTTAGCAAAAAAAGCGTTTTATCCATCCAAAATTCCATTTCCATTAATGCATGTAGATACAGGACATAATTTTCCTGAAACCATTAAATTTAGAGATCAAATTATTAAAGAACTAGACGTTAAACTACTTGTAGTATCTGTCCAAGAATCTATTGATACAGGGAGGGTTGCTGAAGAGAAAGGGAAAAGTGCGACTAGAAATGCTTTACAGATTACTACATTACTAGATGCAATAGAAAGTAATAAAATTGACTGTGCTATTGGCGGAGGGAGAAGAGATGAAGAAAAGGCTAGAGCAAAAGAACGGTTTTTTTCACATAGAGACGAATTTGGGCAATGGGATCCTAAAAACCAACGACCAGAATTATGGAATATTTTTAATGGAAAACATTTTGAGGGAGAACACCTTAGAGCATTTCCAATTAGCAATTGGACGGAAATGGATGTTTGGAATTATATTAAAAGAGAAAATATTGATATACCATCTTTATACTTTGCCCACGAACGGGAAGTGGTTTGGAGGCAAAACACATGGATTCCTAACTCAGCGTTTTTAGTCCTTGAAAATCATGAAGAAGTAGTAATAAAAAAAATACGTTTTAGAACGTTAGGGGATATTACTATTACCGGAGGAGATGAATCTGAGGCAGATACATTAGAAAAAATTACTACTGAAGTTGCAGGAATGCGCAGCACAGAGAGAGGAAACAGAAGTGACGATAAACGTTCTGAATCTGCGATGGAAGACAGAAAACGCCAAGGATATTTCTAGAAATTATTAAAATAACATTGAAAACCTGACCTGGATCGAAGTTGAACGGTCTTTTTAAGTTTCAAAAAGCAAAAAATGTTAGATAACAATCAATTATTACGTTTTACAACAGCAGGAAGTGTAGATGACGGGAAAAGTACTTTAATAGGTCGTTTATTATATGATTCTAAATCAATATTTGAAGACCAACTTGAGGCCATTACAAAGACAAGTAAAAAGAAAGGCCACGATGGTGTGGATTTAGCCTTATTTACAGATGGTTTACGGGATGAACGTGAGCAGGGTATCACCATAGATGTTGCCTATAGATATTTTACAACACCAAAACGTAAATTTATTATTGCCGATACTCCAGGTCATATTCAATATACTCGCAATATGGTAACAGGAGCATCAACAGCAAATGTCGCAACCATATTAATTGATGCGAGACATGGTGTTATTGAACAAACAAAAAGACACGCATTTATAGCTTCTTTATTGCAAATACCGCATATTATCGTTTGTGTTAACAAAATGGACTTGGTAGACTACTCTGAAGATGTGTACAATGATATTGTTAGACAGTTTGAAGATATATCTTCAAAAATGTTAGTGACAGATGTACGTTTTATTCCAATGTGTGCCTTAAATGGAGATAACGTAGTAAACAAATCTGAGAATATGCCTTGGTACCAAGGCGCTCCAATGTTACACACATTAGAGACAATGCATATTAGTAGTGATATTAATAAGGTAGACGCTCGTTTTCCTGTGCAAACAGTTTTAAGGCCGCAAAGCGAAGGTTATATAGATTATAGAGGATATGCAGGACGCATTGCTAGTGGTATTTTTAGAAAAGGAGATGAGGTAACGGTAATGCCATCAGGTTTTACTTCTAAAATTAAAAGTATAGATACTTTAGGTAATGAATTAGAAGAAGCTTTTGCGCCAATGTCTGTATCTATAACATTAGAAGACGATATAGATATTAGTCGTGGGGATATGATTGTAAGATCAAATAACAAACCCGAAGACACTCAAGATATAGAAGTTATGTTATGTTGGTTGGGTAACGATTCAGCAAAACCGAGAACAAAATATACTATAAAGCATACATCTAACGATCAAAAAGCAATGATTAAAGAAGTAGTTTACAAGTATGACGTTAACACAATAGAGCGTATTAATGACGATAAAGAGCTTAATCTGAATGACATTTGTAAAGTGAGAATACGTACTACAAAACCATTAATGGTAGATTCTTATAGAAAAAATAGAACTACAGGAAGTATAATTTTAGTAGATGATGCAACGAACGAAACTGTTGCTGCAGGAATGATCGTTTAATGAAAAATTTCCATTACTTGGTGAAAATTAAAAAAGTTAAAAATTTATTTAATGTAAAATTTGTTAAGGATGCTAGCTTTACTATTAGATCACATTTTACCGCAGGTATTTCTGGTTTACTTATAAATACTGTTATCGGGAATCATTTGGGAGTAGGGAATCTTGGAATAATTAATCAAGGACTATCTATTTATATGATTTTAGCGCTGCTTTCAAATTTTCGGATTCAGACGTCTGCTCAAAAGCATACATCCCAACATAGTGATAATGATGGTCTTATTAAAGGCATATTTTCTAATGCGATTGTTGCTAGATCATTAAGCTCTTGTGTGGTTGTTTTCTCTTTCTTTTATTAAGATTCTTTCCGAATATAATGAGTGCTGAAGCACTTTGGGTTATAATTAAAATGCTGATTTTTGGAGTTCCTTTGTTTGCCCTTAATAAGACGATAAACAATTTTATGACTGGCCTAAGGGAAATAAAAATAGATGCTATAGTCAGGGTGATAAGATGGAGTACAATAATCCTATTAGTAGTATATGTAAGGGCAGCAGACCTTCCTTTTAAATCTATTGCTTATTCTTTTATTTGTTCTGAAGTTCTAATATTATCTTACTTTTTTATTAAAACTAGAAAATACTGGGGTAAAATAGATTTTAAATGGGTCTATAAGCATTTGTCTTTTGTTATAAAGAGTGTAATGGAAGAATTTGTAGCAACATTTAATACAAGAATACCTATTCTTATTATTGGATATAGTCTTGGTGATGAAGCTGCGGGGTATTAGGCGTACATTGAAGTTTTTGTTTTTTCAATCCTTATGATCTCTGCCGCACTGTAAAAGAATTTTAACCCACTTTTTACTAAGCTTTGGTATGAAAATAACTCTCCTGCGATTAGAAGTAAAATTCGTCAGGTATTTAGTATTTCATCATTAATTTTTTTATTGAATTTGAACGCTTTGATAGATTTGTTGATAAATGGTCTAGAAAAAATGGTTGTAAAATTGATTTCATTTCGATTTGCTCACCAAATTATCTGCACGATTCACATATAAGATTTGCTTTAAAAAGTGGAGCTGATGTAATTTGTGAAAAACCGCTGGTTTTGAATCCCTGGAATATTGAACAATTAGAAGAAATTGAGAAAGAAACGGGAAAAAAAACAAATAATATTTTTCAGCTTCGATTGCATCCTTCAATGGTTGCTTTGAAACAAAAAGTACAAAATGAATTAAAAGTGAACCCATCAAAAGGGTATGATATAGATGTAACATACCTAACTTCAAGAGGCAAATGGTATTTTGCTTCTTGGAAAGGAGATATGTCTAAATCTGGAGGAATTGCTACCAATATTGGCGTTCATTTTTATGATATGCTTTGTTGGATATTTGGTGATGTTATAGAAAATGTGGTTCACTTAAAAACACCCGATGCCAATGCTGGAAGTTTGATACTAAAACATGCCAATGTTCGATGGTTTTTATCGGTAAATCAAAACTATTTACCCAACAAAGTGCAGTTAGCAGGGCAAACTACTTTCAGATCTATTGTGGTAGATGGTGAAGAAATAGAATTTAGTGGGGGCTTTGCAGATTTGCATACTAGAAGCCATGAAGAAATTTTAAAAGGAAATGGATTCGGTCTAAGCGAGGCCTATAGTTCGGTCGAAACAGTATCTACCATAAGAAACCTAGCCCATATAGGATTAAAAGGGGAATACCATCCATTTTGTAAAAAAGTGATTGGTGAAACATCTATTTGAACAATAAGTATTTTGAAAATCATCACAATTATAGGGGTAAGGCCTCAGTTTATAAAGCATTTTCTTTTGAAAAAGCTAGAAAAGGGAAATTAGAGTTAATAACTATTCATACTGGCCAGCATTATGACCCCAATATGAGCGAAGTCTTTTTTGACCAATTAAAGATGAATAAGCCAAATTACATGTTAAATGTTGGCAGTGGTTATCATGGGATGCAAACTGCGAAAATGGTGGTTGATATTGAGAAAATTGTTGATGATGAAAAACCAAGACCAATGAGGAAGAATGAATAAGGGGAGTATTTGTTAAACTTGATAGAGTAAATAGTTAAGAGAAACTTCTTGTAATGGAAAAAAAATACGATTATATTATTGTAGGAGGAGGTATTATAGGTTTAGCAACAGCTTATAAATTAGCATTAAAAGAAAATAACAAAAGTATTCTCGTTTTAGAAAAAGAAAAAACTTTAGCCTCACATCAAACAGGAAATAATTCAGGTGTTATTCATTCGGGTATTTATTATACTCCAGGATCGTTAAAGGCAAAGAATTGCATAAATGGTAGAAAGCAGTTAATTGATTTTGCACAAAAACATAGGATAAGCCACGAAATGTGTGGAAAGCTAATTGCTGCATTTAAAAAATCAGAAGTACCGACCTTAGAAAAAATATATAGGAATGGTCTTGAGAATGGGTTAGAAGACATAAAAATTCTGTCTTCAGAAGAAAGTAGGCAATACGAGCCATATGTAGAGTGTATTCAATCTATTTTTGTTCCATATGCCGGAATTATAGACTACCGTCAAGTTGTAGAGACTTTGGCACAAGAATTTTTAAAAATAAATCCAAATAATCAGGTCTTAAAGCTAACAAAAGTTACTGCAATTAAAAGTGAGAATGAGTTTAAAGTAATAGTTACACCTCAACAAGAATATAGTACGAAATATGCTATATTTTCTGCAGGATTGCAAGCTGATGAGATGGCAACACTTGACGGTATTGACATGAATATACAAATCGTTGGGTTTAGAGGTGATTATTACAATGTAATTAATCAAGGAGTGAAAAAAGTAAAAGGACTGATTTATCCTGTACCTAATACAAACCTTCCTTTTTTGGGGGTCCATTTAACCAAAATGTATGACGGAAGTATTGAAGCTGGACCAAATGCGGTATTTTCATTTAAGAAAGAGGGTTATTCAAGAATAAGTTTTAGCATACGAGATACTATTAAGGCCTTTACTTTTATAGGGTTATGGAAACTTTTTTTTGGTTATTGGAAAATTGGACTTGGTGAATATAAAAGAGCATTTAGTAAAAAAAGGTTTTTAAAATCATTGAAAAAATTAGTTCCAGACTTAAAAATGGAAGAGATTACCAGAGGGAAATCTGGCGTACGAGCGCAAGCATTGGACAACAAAGGGAATTTAGTAGATGATTTTTTAATTAAAAAAACTCCAAATTCATTACATATAATTAATGCTCCGTCACCGGCAGCAACGGCATGTTTAGCAATTGCGGATGAGGTGGTAAACAGAATATTTGAAAAATAGTTCATTAAAATAAAAACATGGAAAAATTAAAAGATGCAAAAGTATTAGTCATTGGTGGCGCTGGATTTATAGGAGGGTTTGTAGTCAGTGAATTATTGAAATCTGACGTAAAAGAAGTTGTAATTTATGATAATTTCGCACGTGGTAAGGCGGATAATATAGTTGAAAGCTTAAAGGATCCTAGATGTACTGTATATCCATTAGGTGGTGATGTTAGGGAAATAGATATCCTAGACAGTGCTATGAAAGATGTTGATTATGTATTTCATTTAGCGGCAATGTGGTTGTTACATTGTAAAGACTTTCCTAGAACAGCATTTGATGTAAATATTGCAGGTACTTTTAACGTGTTAGAAGCATGTGTGAATAACAATATTAAAAAATTAATATATTCTTCATCTGCATCTGTTTACGGAGATGCTGTTCAGGTTCCTATGACAGAATCTCACCCTTTTAATAACAAGAATTTCTACGGCGCTACTAAGATAGCTGGAGAGGCTATGGCTACTGCTTATAATGATCGATATGGCCTTGAAATAATTGGGTTAAGATATATGAATGTATATGGTCCAGGTCAGGATCAACATGCTGTTTACAGTGGAGTCGTGCCTATTATGTTAAATAAAATTGAGGCAGGAGAACAACCAATAATAAATGGAGATGGAAGCCAAGCATATGATTTTATTTATGTTGAAGATATTGCCAGATCTAATATTGCAGCACTAGAATCTGACGTAAAAATTGGAAACTATAATGTAGGTACCGAAGTACAAACAACCATTAAACAATTATGTGACACTATTTTAGATTTAAAACAATCTGAATTAAAAGTGAAATATGTACCGTATTCTGCAGACGATGCTCGTGCATTAGTTCAAAATAGAATTGGATCTCGCCAACGCGCAGAACAAGAATTAGGATTTTTATATAAAGATTCGTTAAGAGAAGGATTACAAAAATTAATCGATTGGAGAAAATCAGTTGGAATTGATAAAGAATAATTAATATGAAAATACCATTAATAAAACCATTTATCACGCAGGAAATTAAAGATAAGGTTATCGAAGTTCTTGAAAGCGGATATCTTACAGAAGGTCCTGTTACAAGAGAGTTTGAGGATACTCTGAAGGATTATTTAGGCTGTAAACATTTAATGGCGGTAACTTCTGCTACTACAGGTTTAGAAATGGCTTTAAGAGCACTGAATATTGGTCCTGGCGATGAGGTTATTGTTCCAGATTATACCTATCCAGCAACGGCATCTGTAGCGCCAATTGTGGGTGCAAAAGCTGTAATTGTAGACGTGTCTAGAGAAAATATGCTTATTGATTATGATGCATTAGAAGCAGCTATTACACCTAGAACTAAAGTGATAATCCCTGTATCTTTATTTGGTGCACCACTAGATTATGATAGACTAAATGCTATCAAAGAAAAGCATAATTTATATATAATTGAAGATGCAGCTTGTACTATTGGAGCAGAGTTTAAGGGAGAGAAAATAGGTAGACAAGCAGATATTACCGTATTTTCTTTACATCCAAGAAAATTTATTACAACCGGAGAAGGTGGCATTGTTACCACGCAAAGTGATGAACTAGCAGAATGGATGAATTCATACAAACATTTTGGTATGGACATGACCGGAGCTTCTCGTGAAGGTATTCACTTTTCTAATATTGGAACAAATTATAAGCTTACAAATTTGCAAGCAGCGGTAGGATTAGGTCAATTAAAACACATAGATGCTTTGTTAGCTAAACGAATTGAGCTAGCAAACAACTATGAAGCTATGCTTAGAAATGTTGATGGTATTACCCTAACACATTTCTCAGAAAAAGAAAGGTGTGCTAATTGTACATGTACCTCTAAGCAATGTAAACACTCCTATCAAACGTTTTCTATTTTCGTTGAGGATAGAGATCGTATCATGACCGAAATGCGTGCAAAAGGAATAGAAGTTCAAATTGGAACCTATTCACTTCACATGCACGAAGCTTTTCAAAATAATCCTTTAGTTGAAATTAAGGGTGATATGAAAAATAGTTTATGGTGCTACAAACACGCATTGGCATTGCCATTATATAACGATTTAACTCCTGAATTACAGGAGCGTGTTGTTACAGAATTAAAAGCTTGTTTATAGTATGTGTGGAATTGTAGGGGTTTTTAATCTTAATAGAGAAGTTGTCATAAGAGACCAGTTAAAATCTATGGCAGATCAAATTGCCCATCGTGGTCCTGATGGACAAGGGTATTTTGTAAAAGAAAATATTGGTTTGGCACACAAACGTCTTGCTATATTAGACACAAGTGATAAAGGAGCTCAACCAATGAGTTCTAAAAGCCTAAAATGGACTGTTGTATTTAATGGTTGTATCTATAATTTTTCAGAATTAAAACAAGAGCTTAAAGCTAAAGGTCACCTTTTTAACTCTGAATCAGATACTGAAGTGATTTGCGAAGGTATAGAGGCTTATGGAACTATATTTTTTGAGCGATTAAATGGCATGTTTGCAATTGCAGCATGGAATAACGAGACTAAAGAATTGTTTTTAAGCAGAGACCGTTTTGGAATTAAACCTTTATATTATTGGTTTAACGGCAAAACACTTTGTTTTGCTAGCGAAATTAAAGCGATTATTAAGCATCCAGATTATAAAATTGATGTGGACTTAAGTGCATTAAATGAATATTTTTCATTTCAAAATGTGTTTTCATTTAATACGTTATTTAAAGGTGTAACCATGCTTCCACCAGCAAATACTGTGAAAATTGATACCTCATCAACCTTTGTAAAACATGATTCTTGGTGGGATTATGATTTTACAAATACAGATGAAGACATGTCTTTTAAAGAAGCTAAAGAAGAAACGAAGCGTTTGTTTAAACAAGCAGTAACTAGGCAAATGATTGCAGATGTTCCCGTAGGTGCATATTTATCTGGAGGAATGGATTCGGGCTCTATTACAGCGGTGGCATCTAAACAGGTAGATAGATTATCTACGTTTACTTGTGGTTTTGATATGAGTGAAGCTACTGGGAGAGAAGCTAATTTTGATGAGCGTAGGGATGCAGAGTTAATGTCAAACCATTTCAAAACTGAACAGTTTGAGCAGGTTATGAATGCTGGTGATATACGATGGTCTTTACCAAAGCTAGTTTATCATTTAGAGGATTTACGAGTTGGTATGTCATATCCAAGTTATTATATATCCAGATTAGCTTCAAAATTTGTAAAAGTATGTTTACAAGGCACTGGAGGAGATGAATTATTTGGTGGATATCCATGGCGTTATTATAAAGTATTTGATTCTTTAAACAAAGAAGAATTTTTCGATCAGTATTATGAGTTTTGGCAACGTTTGGTGCCAGATGCAGAAAAAGAAGCTCTTTTTACAAAAGAAGTGTTTGATAAGATAGATGTAGACGAACCAAGACGAGTTTTTGAACGCGTATTTACTTTTAACGATAAGTTAAAATATGATACACCAGAACAGCACATTAATAACTCGTTATATTTTGAAATAAAAACCTTTTTACCCGGTTTATTTTTAGTTGGTGATAAGCTTGCAATGGCGCATGGATTAGAAGAGCGATTCCCTTTTATGGATAATGATTTGGTAGATTTTGCAATGAAAGTTCCTGTAAAACATAAGTTAGGAAACCTTGAAAAGAAAATCGCTAAGATTGACGAGAATTTAGAAAAGAAAAAAGTAGTATATAGAGAGTTTGACGATGGTAAAAATGTGCTTAGAAAAGCTATGGCAGATTTTATTCCGGATGAAATCATAAATCGTAAAAAGCAAGGGTTTTCTGCTCCAGATGAAAGTTGGTACAGAGGAGAAAATGCAGATTATGTTAAAGAGTTATTGTTGTCTGAGAATACCGTAAGTACAAAATATATTGACAAAGATTATATTACTAAAACCGTAGATGAGCATATCAATAAGGGTGTTAACCATCGTTTACTAATATGGTCTTTTATGAATTTTGAATGGTGGTGTAAAATATTTTTAAATGGTGAATCTATTAACTAAAAAATATGATTTCATTAAAACAGCAAAGAGTTCTATCCAAAATAAAAGAAAAAAATGTAGAGCTAGGATTAGACCTAACCGGTTATAATATCCTAACAGAAGTTGGTTCTGGTGAATATGTTTATACTCCAATAATTGCAGCTTTAGCAAATGCAAATAAAATAGTTGCTTACACAAAAGATTCTAGGTATGGAAAGGCTAGTGATATAATTGAACGATGCAGAATAATCCTTAAAGGTATTGGTTTAGCAGATAAGGTTGAGTTTTATTCAGATGAGGTAAGTAAAGAGCATTTAGAAAACGCTGATATTATTACTAACTCAGGGTTTTTAAGGCCTTTAAATAAAGAGAAATTACAATATTTAAAAAAGAATGCGGTAATTCCTTTAATGTATGAAAAATGGGAGTTAAGAGATTCTGATATAGATATTGACTATTGTAAATTAAATAAGATTAGAGTTGCTGGTACGTGGGAAAATCATCCAGATTTATTAGTTTTTAATCACGTGGGTCCTTTAGCGGTAAAAATGTCTTTAAATGCAGGTTATGAAGTTTATAATAATAAAATTATAGTATGGTCTGATGACCATTTTGGGGAAGTAGCGAAAAAGGCTTTTTTAAGTCTAGGGGCAAAAGAAGTTATATTAACGACAAATCAGGATTTTTTATATAAAAATATTGAAAATGTAGATTTTATTTATGTATGTGATTATGATGAAAAGAGGGAATATGGTTCAGCTGATTTTTTTGACTTTAAAAAGTTATTAAAATTAAATCCAGACTTCGGAATTGTTCATCTGTATGGAAATATTAATTATAATAAACATAAAGATTCAATAACTACATTATATCCCTCTTTTGATGGTTTTTCTAGTATTATGACTTATACGTTAAGTCATATTGGAATTAATCCATTAATAAATTTACAAATTTCTGGATTTAAGGTTGCAGAGTCTTTACATGAAAATATTAGCTGCGAATTTGCTCAAATTATAAAATAATGAAAATTGGAATAATAGGAAGATCAGAACTTACTTATGAAGCTATGCTTTTAGCTATTAGAAATGGGTATGAAATAGCTTTTATAGTAACAGCAAAAGAAGCTCCAGAATATAAATATACTAGTAAGGATTTTGAAAATTTTGCAATTGAAAGAAACATATTATTTATTCATGACCCTAAAATTAATGCAGAAAAATTAATAAATATTGTAGCCTCAACATCTCCAGATATTTGTATTAGTGTTAACTACAGTGGAGTTATTTCTACTGATGTTATTAAATTATTTCCTTTTGGAATTTTAAATGCTCATGGAGGCGATTTACCAAGATATAGGGGAAATGCTTGTCAAGCTTGGGCTATTATTAATGGTGAAGATAAAATAGGTTTATGTATCCATAAAATGATTGGCGGGGAACTAGATTCAGGAGATATAATTGCTAAATCTTATTTTCCATTAAATATAAATTCAAGAGTTGGAGAGGTTTATGATTGGATGGAAAATGAAATCCCACCACTTATGCTTAAGGCTGTTGAAAAACTGCTTAAAAACCCAAGTGATGTAGAAAAACAATCAGTAAATCCAAAAGATGCTTTAAGAACTTATCCAAGGAATCCAGATGATGGAGAAATTAATTGGAAAGATGATGCAATTACTATTATCAAATTAATAAATGCATCCTCGGAACCATTTTCTGGAGCTTTTACAAATTATAAAGATGATAAAGTAATTATTTGGAGAGCTAAATTATTTATTGATAAAGAAAATTACTTAGCAGTTCCTGGTCAAATAGCTAAAATAAATAAAGACTCCGGAACTATTATTGTAATTACCGGTAATGGGAAAATTGAAATTGATGATGTAGAAATAAAAGAGGATAGGAATAAGCCTTCAATTTTTTTTACATCCATTAGGCAACGATTTAAATAAAATAATAAATCTCCAAAAAAAAAGTTGTATGCAAAATATAAAAAATAACATCAGACGTTTAAGAACTATAAATGGCTAAAATAAAAGTATTTGTAGGTGTTGATAATATTGCCGGAAATTCAAAATCTATCGCTGAAGCATTAAGAACAGTGGGCATAAGTGCTACTTCCCATTCTTTCAAGGTGCATCCATTTGGTTATGGTTGTGACCGGGATAATATTCTTTTTAGAGTTCAGGGAAAAAGATCATTTTTTAAAAAAGCAATAATAAATAAATACTCCATTAGGCTAATTCATGGATTTCAAAGAAGTATACTGCTAATTAAAAGTATTATAGCTTATGATGTTTTTATCTTTGTTTCCGTTAATAATACAATTCTTAATAAAAAGCGCGACTTACCTATATTAAAGTTCTTTAATAAAAAAGTAGCTTTTTTATTTGTTGGTTGTCCTGAGAGAAATCCAAATGATAAATACAATTCTGAAAAAGGGTCATATTGTTCTTTTTGTACTGATGAGAAGTTAAAAAAATATTTGAATTGTGATGAACTGGATACTAAAGCAAAAGGGATTAGATATATCGAAAAGTTTGCAGACTATATTTTCTCTCAAAAGGATACATTGGGATTTTTGAAATATCCGGATAAGGCAAATTATTTTTATGTTTTGAGTGATATCGTTATATCAGAAAATATCGATAAATTTAATGCGGATAAAGTTCGTATTACCCATTTTCCATCAAATTCATTATTGAAAGGAACAAAATATGTTGATGCTGCAATCCAGCAATTGGACCCATCAAAAATTGAGTATTATTCCAAACGATTATCAAATGATGAGGTGAAAGTAGAACTTAGAAAGACCAATATTTTAGTAGATCAATTTGCACATGGTTATGGTTTGTTGGCGGTGGAAGCAATGGCTTCTGGTTGTGTTGTGGTTTGTAAAACTAAGAAGTGGTGGCGTGAAGATTATCCTGATATGCCAATAGTGAGTTGTGAACCAGAAGAACTTGCAGATGTGTTAAAGTGTTTGATAGGTGATAGAAAAAGAATGAAAAGTTTGGCCATGCAAGGAATAGAGTATTATAAAAGCGTCCATTCATTAAAAGTTGTAGGTAATTATTATAAAAAAATAATGGAGTTAGAATGATATGTGTGGAATTTTTGGAACAGTAAATAAAAGTACTTCAGTTAACTCTAGTCAGTTAATTGAGGTAAGTAAAGTGTTAAAACATAGAGGCCCAGATGATGAAGGTTTTATATTATTTACTGATAAAGGTTTTAATGCATACAAAGGAATAGATTCTCCGTCAACTTTGGCTTTACAAAAATTGGACTTAAATCCTCATAATTATACAGCAGCTTTTTTACATAGACGCCTTTCTATTTTGGACCTTTCTGATGCTGGCCATCAACCAATGTCGTACCTTGATAATAGATTTTGGATTACACTTAACGGTGAAATTTATAATTACCTTGAGATTAAGGAAGAACTAATTGGTAAAGGGTATAAATTTCGGTCTAACACGGATACAGAGGTGGTTTTAGCTTCTTATGCTGAATGGGGAGCAGATTGTGTAAATCGATTTAACGGCATGTGGGCTTTTGCTATTTGGGATTCAAAAACAGATACTATTTTTTTATCAAGAGACCGTCTCGGGATAAAACCTTTAAATTACTACCATTCTTCGGATTCTTTCATATTTAGTTCCGAAATTAAAGGAATATTGAGCTATCTTGGAGATAAGCCCCGTTTAAATCAAAATAAAATTAGAGAGTATTTTGTAAAAGGTCAGATTTTGGTTGGTGATTCCGAGGAGACAATGTTTGAAGGTATAAGGCAATTGTTGCCTGGGTGCAATATGGTCCTTAAGAATCAAAAGTTGAAAATCACAAAATATTGGGAGATTGAAATTAATATAAGTAAGCTTTCTAGAGAAGAACACATTGCGCAGTTTAAAAAATTATTCTCCGATTCTCTTAAACTCCGTTTGCGCAGTGATGTAGAGGTTGGGTCTTGTTTAAGTGGTGGAATTGATTCAAGCAGTATAGTAGCATTTGCAAGTAAAGAATTTAATAAAAAGTTTAATACTTTCTCTGCTATCTGGCCAGGAACTAGACATGATGAATATAAATACATGAAATTAGTAAATGAAATGTATCATACTAAATCCAATTATATTGAATCAGACATCAGCGATATTATTAGTTTAATAGATAAAATTACCTGGCATCAGGAAATACCTATGGCGGGTAGTAGTTTAATTGCACAATGGGAAATTATGCGAAAATCCCGTCAAGAAAAAGTTCCAGTACTACTAGATGGACAGGGTGCTGATGAAATTTTAAGTGGCTATCCTGTTTACCTAATACCTTATTTGAATGAAATAATAACGAAAGGAAAGATGTCTTCATTAGTTGATTTTATAAAATCTTCAAAACATACGGGATTCTCTGTAAAACGAATTATTAAGCAGCAAATTAAGAAATACTTTAAGGCTAATCCAGAAACTACTTTTCTTCCTATTAGTAGGAAAGAAAAGTTAAAATATAGTAATTCGTTAAAGTATAATAATCCAAACCAAGCAAGTTTTTTACCAGATTATTTAAAAGAGCATATAGAGAAATCGAATTTACCTTCTTTACTTCATTTTGAAGATCGTAATTCTATGGCACATTCTGTGGAAGCTAGGGTTCCTTTTTTGGATTATCGTTTGGTTGAGTTTTCATTAAATATACCGTCAGAACAAAAAATAGGAAATGGTTTTACCAAAACTATAATGCGCGATGCTATGAAAGATTATGTACCTCATGATATATTTATGAGGAGAGATAAAATTGGGTTTTCCACACCCATTGAGGAGCAAATGGTCGACAAAAAATCGCAATTGTATCAATATATGAATAGCTATTTGGTAAACTCTGATTTATGGAAATCAGAATGGATTGATAAAGAGAATTATAAAGACAAACATTTGTTTGCACTTTATTCTTTACAACGTTTTATTGAAATTTATGGCTAATTTAAAAAAACTGGCTAGCGACACCGCTATTTACGGACTAGGCTCTGTAATAAAAAAAATAGTTGGATTATTTCTATTACCTTTTTATACCAGAGTCTTAAGCCCGGCAGAATACGGCATACTTGATAGTTTAGGAACTTTTAGTTTTTTTATAGCCGTAATTTTTGGTTTAGGGATAACAGGAGCTACAGGACGTTATTTTTTTATTGCAAATACAGACACTGAAAAAGGGAGTGTTTTATATACCTCTATTATATTGAGGATATTTTCAACAGTATTGCCAATTATTGTAATGCTTTTTTTTGCAGACAATATTTCTTCTCTTCTATTCAAAACTGATAAATATACGTGGGTTGTCGTTTTATCATTAGTGTTAATACCCGTTCAAAGTATTAGCCAAATGCAGGAAGTATTGTTTAGGTATTATCGAAAACCTTGGAAATATCTGATCGTATCAGGTTTGCGATCTGTAGTAACCCCAATTTTTGGTATTTCATTGGTAGTTGTGCTACAATGGGGTGTTTTTGGAGCTACTTTAGCATCATTAATCAGTTCCTCCTTTATAATGGTATTTGCGTATTTATTTTATACGCGTAAAAAATACATTAGAAAGTTCAGTCCTTATTGGGCAAAAAAGATGCTAAGGTTTGGTTTCCCACTTATTTTCACAGGTATGTTAATGTGGGTAAATAGTGTATCGGATCGTTTTTTTTTGCTACATTATTCATCATTAAATGAAATAGGATTTTATTCGATTGGAAGTGTTTTCTCGCAACCAATAATGCTTTTAAATATGGCTATTGCTATGAGTTCTTCTGTATTATTAATGTCTATGTTTACTGATGAGGAAGATGAAAATAAACCTAAAACCAAGGCTTTTTTTAAAGAAACATTTAATTTGTATATATCAATAGCTGTAATAATAGCAGTTGTAGTTTCTGTATTTAGTTATGAAATAGTCTTTTATGTGACTACTCCAGAATACATAAGTTCTATTTTAGCTATTCCTTTTTTACTGTTTGGTTTAATTTTAGATCAAAGTTTTCAAATGACCGCTAGTGGGATGACTTTAAAAGAGAAATCAAGACCTTATATTTGGATTTCTCTAATTGCAGCCTCAACAAACGTATTGTTAAATTTTTATTTTATTCCTAAATATGGCTTTCTAGGGGCAGCCATAACGACAATTTTGTCAAATATTGTATTTTTTGTAGTTGGTTATAACTGGTCTCAGCGTTATTTTAAAGTTGACTGGAAAATACATAAACATACCATGCTGCTAATTGTTACTTTTTGTATCGCGCTGTTTTTTCCTTTTGCTCAATTAAAGTTTGGCTTGAATATTAATATATGGTATAAATTGATTGTAATTATAGTTTCTTTAGGCTTACCATTTGTTTTTAGGTTAATAGAAGTTAAATCAGTAATTAAGAGAATGACCTTGATATTCAAAAATAAATAAACACATATAATTATATTAAGCGGAAATTAGAGTTTAAAGAATATTTCAAAATAAAGTAAAATGAAATGTAAAGTTTGTGGAAATTCCAAGCAAAATAAATCTTATATGATAAGAGAGATGATGATTGGGTTACGAGAAGAATTCGAATATATTCTTTGCTCTAGCTGCGGTTGTTTACAAATTTCTGAGGTTCCTAAAAACATGTTAAAATATTATGGTAAAGATTATTATAGTTTTTCCATGAAGACAAATTTTAAACATAATAAAATAAAAGATTACTTAACAAAACAAAGAGATTTATACATTGTAGAAAATCAAAGTAATTATTTGGGTCAAATAATAAACTACATGAAACCGGCAAGTAGTTTTGTTAAGATTTTATCACACTTAAACATAACAAAGAATTCGCGAATATTAGATGTGGGCACGGGTATTGGAGTAAGGATGGAACCTCTAGTTAATATGGGATATAATGTTTTGGGCATTGACCCTTATCTAGAAAAGGATGTGATAAATGTTAATGGGCTAGAAATTTTAAGAAAAGACATTTACGAAGTGGAAGGGCAATTTGATTTGATTATGTTAAATCATGTTTTTGAGCATCTAGAAGACCCAGCTAAAATCTTGTCAAAGATAAATGATTTGTTGTCTCCAAATGGAAAATGTTTAATTAGAATACCGATTATTCCGTCTTTCGCATGGGAAAAATATCAAGAAAATTGGATTCAAATTGATGCACCAAGACACTTTTTTATTCATTCAAATTCTAGCCTTGAATTGTTGTCTAGAAAAGCGAAACTAAAAATAGAAAAGATAATATATGACTCTATTCCATTTCAATTTATAGGAAGTGAACTTTATAAAAGAGATATTTCTATGAAAGAAGGTGACTTTAGATTGAATAAAGAAAACACCTTGTTTTCAGTAACTGAATTGGATGAATTTATCAAAAAAACGAAAGAACTAAATTCTTCAAAAAATGGTGACCAAGCAGCATTTATTTTGACTAAGATGAGCTAATTTGATATGAACAAATATATAGTACTCGTTAGTTTAAGTAATGATTTAGGAGGGGCGCAAATACGATATCTTTCCTTGTACTGTGAGATTTCAAAACGTCAGAATGATTATACACTTGTTATAAATCGTAAACTTTATGAAATAGCCAGAAGTACAGGAAATCTTGCTGATCATTCAGGGAAAATTGAGATTATGGAAATCGATCAGCTTACAAATAATACGAGAAATGAGAATGTTACGCGAATAGATAAAAGGAAGAAGAAATCACGAATAAGAATATTACTGAATCGGATATTAACAACTTGTAAACTAGTTAAGTACACATATCAACTCCATTTAATTTTTAAAAAAAACAAACCAGATTATGTTTATTCAGTTTGGGTTGGTGGTATGATAGCCTGGCCATTAAAATATTTGTACAAGTTTAAGTTAGTCTATTCCTATATGGATAGTGGTTTTTCTAGCTTGAACAGTTTCTGGGAAGCCCCCCTTAAAAGTGAGCAGTTGCCTTTGAAACATTCAGATACCATAGATTTTTTATCTGCTGATTTATATAAGGGTGTTATGGATAAAGTTAAACTAAAAGCCAAAAACACAATCTCTATCACACCATGTAGTTTTAAAAATTATGATAATATAGTTCCATACCACCCTAAAAAGAACACAGTTACTTTTTGTTCAAGAATGACTGCTATTAAAAACCCAATGTTATTATTAGAGAGCATCAAGGTTTTTAATAGTAATTATAAAAATTGGAAGGAAACTAATTTTCAATTTCTTGGAAATGGAGAATGCATGACTCAAATGCAGGAATTTATAGAAAAACATAAATTGGCTAATATTGAGTTATTGGGTGAGGTGAAAAATCCTGTAGATTATTTAAGCAAATCAAAAATATTTGTTTCAATTCAACAGTCAAACAATTACCCCAGCCAATCTTTAATGGAAGCTATGGCCTGTGAGAATGCGATTATTGCCAGCGATGTTGGCGAAACAAGAAAACTTGTTACAGAAAAAGAGGGTGTACTTGTAAAATTAGATTTGAATACAATTTCAAACGCAATTATTATGCTTCTAACCAATAATGAGCAATGTGCGGAATTGGGAAAACAAGGTAGGTTAAAAGTGTTAAAAGAACATACTGTAGATTTATATTTAGATTATTTTTATTCTTTAGAAAAAATATAACAATAAAAAATGATTTTAATTGCTGTAATTTCTATTATTTTTTTATTGGGGTCTCTTAAATATCCAGACTATATATTTTGGATTGCCGTTACGCTTTTTTTAGACCCAGGAGGGTACATTCAAACATATGTTCCAAGAACATTGTTGGGTGGTTTAAAAATAACAGATTTAACCTTTGTTTTATTATTTATTCCATTAATATCGCCGAAAATTAAATTAAAATCATTTTTTATTCAGAGAGATAATCAATGGATTGTTCTCTTTTTACTTACCTATACACTTGTTTATCATATATTCGTTTATGGCTATATTGCTCCTGGAGGAAATATAAATAATGTTTTAGATTTATTGCAATACCAACGATTGACTTTATGGGGTTTTTTGTCAATTATTCCAGCATATATATTTTTTAGAAGGAATTACAAATTGTTTTTCAAATTTGCAATAACAACTTCTTTAATCTTAATGTTATTTTATATAATCCGTCTAACTACAGGTCTTAATATTGTACCCATTTGGGAGTTTGAGAGGGGTCGTAACTCAGGAATAATGAGAGTTGCCCTTTTGGGGTATGGTTTTGCTCAATGGTTTTTATACATGCTTTTTATTAAAATTATTTTCCGTTTACGCTTGCCTAAAATTAATTGGTTTTACTTTATAGCTATTACAATTTTTATAGCTGAAATTTTAACGCTTACACGCAGAGTAATATTTAGCATGATTTTTCAATTTTTTTTAGTTTATTATCTACATCAGCAAATGATGGGTAAATCATTGCTTTCTTTAAAACTACGAAAAGTGTTGCTATTTGGTTTTGGATTTATATTGGTACTTTATATGATTGCACCTAAATATATTAATTACACTCTAATAGGAGTTGAAGACGCTATTTCTATAGTACAAAAGGGAAGCAATTCAAGTGGTGAAATTGACGGAAGAATTGAGGGAGATATACCTAAACACTTGGGTAGATTTAAAGAATCACCTATAATTGGTTATGGATGGGATGAATTATGGTATTCGAATAAAACTTTAGAAGGTGGTTTGAGTGCAAACGATGTACCTCTAACGGCAGCTTTAGGTATGTTTGGTGTTTTAGGTCTTTTGTTTTTCATGCCTTTTTATTTACGTGTATTTAAAATCCTTTATAAAACTTATAAATTATTAAAATATTTTTATTTGTCAGGTAAGGCAAAAAAAAATGCATTACTCTTTACAATTTGTTTGTTTTTAACTATAATTTTCATTTCAAAATATACTGTTAGTTTTATGAATTATTTTAGCGATTTAACAAGTGGTGTTCCAAGAGTATTAAATATGTTATACTTAGGGTTTTTATTGGCAGCAGCGGATTTATTGCGAAATACTAATACTAAAAAGGAGATTTCAAAAAACCATTGATGGAATTAATGAAAAAAGATAAAGACACGGTTTACATAGTTATATTAAACTATAATCATTTAGACGATTTAAAGGAAACTATCCATTCCTTTTTAGAGCAAGACTATCCAAATATGCATATAATTGTCTCTGATAATGGTTCGACAGATAATAGCGTTAAATGGCTACACAAAGAACATCCAGAAATTACTGTTATTGAAAATAAGAAAAATTTTGGTTGGGCTGAAGGAAACAATGTGGGCATAAGATATGCTTTAAAACATAAAGCAGATTATATTTTATTGGCAAATAATGATTTAAGTTTTCAAGGTCCATCTATTATTACCTCTTTAATTAAGGCTTATGATTTGATTCCTAAACTAGGAATAATTGGCCCAAGTGAGAATTCCTATTTTGAAAAAGATAAAATTGTGAACCAAGGTTGGATCATGTATCCAAAGGTCAAGCATACCTTTAACAAAAACAGATCAGAGTATACTAGAAGTGATTTACCATCCAATTATAAAGTAATTGATAATGTTTCCGGCAGTTTTATGATAATCAAGCGTAGAGTGTTTGAAGATATAGGAGAAATTGATGGTGATTTATTTTTATATGCCGAAGATGCAGATTTTTCTTTACGAGCATGGAAAAAGGGGTGGGTGTCTTTAGTGGATGCGGATATAATGATTTACCATAAAATATCGGCTACTTCTGGCATAAATAGCCCTTTGAAAATATATTATATGACAAGAAATCTAATTTATCTTATTAGAAAACATCGTGATATTCAAAGTTCACAAAGGTTTTTTACGAAGAAATATTATTTTGATATTGTTAAGCAATTTATTAAGATGTCAATTAAAAGTGAATATCGTAAGGATAGATTAAAAAGGTTAAAAGCATTATTTTTAGGATTTTATCATGGTGCGATAATAAAAAAAATGGGTCAATTTTACTAATATGATATCATTTATTGTAATAGGTAGAAACGAGGGTTGGAAACTCACAAAATGTTTCTCAAGTATCTTTAAAACTATTGAGCAGAATTCACTTAATGCCTTTGAGGTGATTTATGTAGATTCAAAATCTACTGATGATAGTATAGAAAGAGCCAAAGAATTCAAGGCCATAAAAATATTTCAACTAACAGGAGAAATGAATGCTGCAATAGCTCGAAATGTTGGCGCCAAAGAATCCAAAGGGGAGGTTTTGTTTTTTATTGATGGCGACATGGAACTTCTTGCCGAATTTTTACCACAAATTTATTCTGAGGAAAAGGGGTTGATTCATGATTTTGTATCGGGCGATTGGGAAAATCATAATTACAATCAATACAGTAAATTTTTGGATAAAGGTTTCTATATAAAATTGGATCAAGATAGGTTCGAAAAAACTACTGGAGGTTTATTCCTAATTAACCGAAAAAAATGGGAAATAGTTGGAGGAATGAATCCTATTTTTAAAAAAAGTCAGGATATTGATTTGGGGTTACGTTTAGCCAAAATTGGAATCTATTTACTTAGAAAAAAAGAAATATCAGCAAAACATCATACAATAGCTTATTTAAATAAAAACAGGATGTGGAAGGATCTGTTTTCATTCAATCACTTATATGGCAGAAGCTTATTGTATAGAAGGCATCTCTTTAATAAACAGAGCTATTCAAGGTTACTCAGGAATGATTATACCTTATTGTTGTTGATAGTCGTAAGCCTTTTAGCTGCGTTTATGCATTCCGTAATAATTTTTATTTTATACATTTTGGCCGTTTTATTTAGAGGTAAATTCAAGTTGAATAAATTTGCATATTTAATCATAAGGGATTTAACGGTTTTGTTTGGCTTCTTTTTCTTTTGGCCGAATAATGGGAAAAACACACAATACATTAAAATTAATTAATACTGGCTTATAGATTTTTCTTCCTGCTTGATAAATCCTTTATTAAGACCAGTGATAGAACAGGTTTAAAATAAATTTCAAATTATTAATGTTTTAGATGAAAATCCTAATAGTATGTAGCACCACAAAAAATAAAATTAACCCATTTGTTATTGACCAAATTACGGCACTTAATGCCTTAGGTGAAAATATAGAATACTTTACCATCGCGGGAAATGGTGTTTCAGGGTATTTAAAAAGTTTGCCAGGATTGATGAAGAGCATCAAAAAGTATAAACCGGACCTAGTACATGCGCATTATGGCCTTAGTGGTTTATTATCTGTTCTGCAAAGAAAAATCCCGGTTATAATCACCTTTCATGGTTCAGATGTTAACAATAAACGGGTAAGACCGTTTTCGTGGCTGGCTTCACGTTTTAGTATTGGTAATATTTTTGTTTCAAAAGAAATGTTACAATTGATGCCATCACCAAATAGTTATGTAATTCCATGTGGTGTGGATATGAAATTATTTAAACCTATTAAGCAATCAGAAGCCCGGAAGGAATTTGGATTAAATCCTGATAAAAAGTATATTCTATTCTCTTCAGGTTTTGATAATACTGTAAAAAACTATCCCTTGGCTAAATCGGCAGTCTCATTATTAAGCAATAACAATATAGAGTTACTAGAGCTTAAAGGATTATCACGGACGCAGGTTTCTCATTTAATGAATGCTGTAGATATGGTTTTAATGACATCGTTTACAGAAGGCTCTCCTCAGTTTATTAAAGAAGCTATGGCATGCAATATTCTAATCGTTTCAACAAATGTTGGAGATGTAAGTTGGCTATTTGGAGATTCTGAAGGCCATTTTATCACATCCTATGAGACCAACAATATTGCGGAAAATATTGAAAGTGCTCTAGAATACTCTAAAGAAAAAACAAACAAACAAGGCCGTCAACGAATTATTGAATTGGAACTAGATGCTGAAAGTGTTGCAAAAAGAATAATTGCGATCTATAGTAAAGTATTAAAATAGAATAAATATTTATATGAAAATCCTAATTGATATAGGCCACCCAGGTCACGTTCATTATTTCCGTAATCTAATACGGAATTTGCAAAAAGGAAATAATGAGATAATTGTTACTGCTCGTGAACGAGATGTGGTATTCTCATTGTTGGAATTTTATAAAATTAAATATTTCAATAGAGGGAAAGGAAACAACTCTGTTATTGGCAAACTAAGTTATATGTTTTTTGCTGATTGGAAACTTTTAATGCTTTCAATTAAACAGAAACCCGATCTATTTCTTAGTTTTTCTTCACCATACGCAGCGCAAGTTGCAAAGATTATGGGTAAGCCACATATTGCTATAAATGATACTGAACATACAGATAAAACACATGCTAAGTTTACCTATCCATTTTCATCTAAAATATTAACGCCTAAAAGTTACCAAAATGATTTGGGCTCAAAGCAAATTCGCTTTAACAATGTAGTTGAAGGGCTTTATTTACATACGAATTATTATAAGCCAAATCCTGCTGTTTTAAATGATATTGGGGTAAAAAAAGATGAAAAGTTTGTTTTACTTCGTTTTGTTTCTTGGCATGCTCATCATGATTATGGGCAATCCGGGTTGGATATAAACGCCATTCGGATTTTAATCGAACTCTTAGAAAATAAATACAAAGTTTTTATTTCCTCAGAACTTCCTTTATCTGAGGAATTTCAGAAATATAAACTTCAAATTTCACCGGAGCAAATGCATGATGTATTGTATTATGCATCCTTGTTTATTGGTGAATCGGGAACAATGGCTTCTGAAAGCGCTTTTTTGGGTACGCCGTGTGTTTACATAAATTCACTTCCCTTGATGTGTTACCTTAAATTAGAGCAGGAGGCTGGTATTTTAAAACACTTTCCCTCATCCCTTGGAGTGGTTGAATATGTAGAGCAAATTATTCAAGATGATGAGTTAAAAGAAAAAGCGATAAAGAATGCAACAAAAATGAAAGAACGTTTTATTGATCCAACTGCTTTTCTAACTTGGTTTATCGAAAAATATCCAGAGAGTTCTAAAATAATGAAAGAAAATCCAGATTATCAATTCAACTTTAAATAGATGAATATAATATCTGTAACTCTAGCAGGACCAAGTTATAAGAAGATAGCAACTTTTAATTATGAGGTGAAGAAGAATAATAGAATAAATTGTAATTCTTTTGAGTATATGTTAGTGTACACAAGGTAACATTATGATGATCATATGACTAAGGTTTTTTTTAAAGACTTTAAATATTCCTAAAGCAGATATTAATTTAGGGATAGGTTCTGGTTCTCATGCAGAGCAAGTGGATAATAACATTATTGCTTTTAAAATAAATATTATTAAAAGAAAACCGCTGAACGTGTTTTGGAGGCTATCCTAAAGGCAAGTGCGTTATGATAAAATTTCATCAATAAACTGGATCCTTTTGTCAAGTTTGTTCTGCCACATAAATTTTGAAACCAAAATAAAAGCAACTAAAATATATTCTCTGTATATATTTTGATCACAACTACATAACAAAATAGATTCTCCCCAAAAGTTTTATAATACAAATTTCATCCCAATTCAATTTATTAGGGAAGCCGGAAATTAAATATTAAGTACAAATTGAATAGATGCATATGGGAAATTTAAACAAAGTAGACTTTTATAAGAGAACTTTAGGTTTTAAGTCCGCAAATAAAAATGTTGGAAATTCTAAAACTCTTATTAAAAAAGACATTGAAATAGAAACCGTGAATGATGACCTACTTGAATTAATTGTAAATGAGAAACGAATTAATGACATCAGGTATTTGAATAAATATTTTGAAAAGGTAAATGGGACTTTAAAAAAGGGAGGGGTCTTTAAGGGAAATGTGGAAACCTATTCCGTGCGTCGTACCCGTATATTAAATAAATTTCCCAGCCCATTTAATAAAATATACCTGTTTTTTGACATCCTCTTAGTGCGGGTATCTCCTAAATTATGGATAACAAAAAATCTCTATTTTAACATCACCAAAGGAAAAGGGCGGGTTTTATCAAAAGCTGAAACCTATGGCAGGCTTTATTCTTGCGGGTTTGAAATTACGGAGGAAGTATACATAAATAATAAGATCTATTTTACAGTAAAAAAAGTTAAAGAACCAGAATACGATATGAATCCTTCTTATGGGTTTCTAATAAAACTAAAAAGAATAGGGCAACATGGGAAGCCTATAAAGGTGTATAAGATTCGCACGATGCGCCCCTATTCAGAATATTTACAGGAATATGTGTTTCAAAAAAACAATTTGCAAGACGGGGGTAAGATAAACAACGATTTCAGAATTTCTCCTGAAGGGAAAATTCTTAGAAAACTTTGGGTTGATGAGCTACCCATGTTTTATAACTTTTTTAAGAGGGAAATGAAATTAGTAGGAGTGAGACCTTTAAGTGCACATTATTTTTCCCTTTATACTAAAGAACTGCAAACACTAAGAATAAAAACCAAACCAGGTTTAATACCTCCATTTTATGCTGATATGCCCGTTACTTTAGAAGAAATTATGGCCTCAGAAATAAAATATTTAAAAGCTTACGAAAAAAGACCTATTCACACTGATTTTTCTTATTTTTTCAAATCAATTAATAATATTTTAATCAAGAGAAAAAGAAGTGGTTGAAAGATCAAAGACGTGGGGCTCAAGACCCACGAATCAAGAGCAGGACCTAGAACTCACGATTCACAACACAAAAACACACTA
Organism: Patiriisocius sp. Uisw_017; assembly: GCF_047731265.1. Lineage (GTDB taxonomy): Bacteria > Bacteroidota > Bacteroidia > Flavobacteriales > Flavobacteriaceae > Patiriisocius. The sequence goes on from NZ_CP159835.1 coordinate 1,891,936, forward strand.
AAATAGCCTTTGCTTGTGGCTTAAATCAAAGTATCTTCACAACATCTATCACAATAATCTATGAAAGTTAAAATTTTCGCACTTTTACTGCTCGTATTCTTACAGTCCTGTAAGTCTAAAAAAGAAATTTTGTATATGCAAGATATCAATGCCTATAACAATACAAAAGCCAACTATACCAACGCAACCCTACAACCCAATGACATTTTAAAAATAACGGTGGGCGCTTTGGTACCAGAAACGGCCATCCCTTATAATAGAATCGTACCAACGGTGGTACAAGGAAACACCCCTGAAATGATGCAGTTGGAAGGGTATTTAGTATCCTTAGAGCAGACCATTTCTTTTCCAATATTAGGAGAAATTTCAGTCACGAATAAGACGATTACCCAGCTGGAAACAGATTTGATCAACCGTTTAGAATCTGGTGGGCATTTGGTGAATCCCAGTGTAAATGTTCGGCTTTTAAACGCCAAAGTAACGATTTTAGGAGAAGTAAATAGGCCTGGAACCTATACGTTTACTGAAAACAACATCAACCTCCTTCAGGCCTTTGGGCTGGCAGGAGATTTAACCATTAATGGAGTACGCGACGATGTGGTTTTAATTCGAGAGATAGATGGGGTGCGAACCATAGCACATTTTGATTTAACCAAATCCGATTGGCTAGACAGCCCTTATTATTTAATAAAACCCAACGATGTGATTATGGTCAATCCCAATGGAGCGAAGGTAAAGACTGCAGGATATATTGGCAATATATCTACCCTTTTAGCTGTTACATCCTTATTAGTTACCACCATCATATTAATTAATACTTTATGAAAGAGCAACAATCACCATATTTTATGATGGAAGAGGAAGGTGCTATAGATATAAAGCAAGCAGTTACAGATTACCTGCGGTATTGGCCCTGGTTTATCTTAAGCATCGTGGTATTTATGACGGCAAGTTATTTATACCTGCGATATACTTCTGAAATTTATGAAACTGCGGCAAAAATAAAAATTTTAGACGAGGGCAAGGGCTTAGATTTACCTATGGAAGGTTTGTTGTTTAACAATTCTAATGTGAATCTAGAGAATGAGATTGAAATTTTGACCTCTTACCGAATCTTGGAGAAAGTGGTAAAAACACTAAATCTAAGTCATGTTTTTTATTTGGAGGGAGATATTCAAACTTTACAATTGGATACCCTACCCTTTAGCTATCAAACTATTAAAAGTGTCGATGGTTTAGCTGTTAGAGGAAGTTTTAAAATTACCGTGACTCCAAGTGCCTTTGAAATTTATAATGTTGCAACAGATTCCACTGCGCTTTTTCCAAACCATGATACAAATTTAACCCAACATAATTTACCCTTTCAAATAAAGATAGAAAACCCAGAACAACTTGCGTTGTGTCTAGACAACCAATATAATGTATATATACAATCTATAAAGGGAACTGTTCTTAATTTAAAAGAATCTCTAGAGGTGAGTTCAGTAGGAACAAAGAGTGATATTTTGCAGCTAAGTATGAAAGGAGAGAGTGTCTCAAGGTCTGAAAGAATTCTCAACGCGGTTATTAGAGCTTTTAATGAAGATGGCATCCAAGATCGCCAATTAATTTCCAAGCGTACCTTAGCATTTATTGACGAACGTTTTATTTTTCTTTCGGAAGAATTAGACTCCATAGAATCGGGCAAAAAGGAGTTTAAACAAAACAATAATTTGGTGTATATTGAAGCAGACACCGAAGTAAGTCTCCAAAAAAGGGCACAAACCGATGAGGAGGTTTTTCGGGTAGAAAACCAATTGGCTTTATCACAATTACTAGAAGATGCCATCAACGAACCTGCCAGCAAAAACGAATTATTGCCGGCTAATTTTGGTTTAGAGAGCAGGGCTATAAATACATTAATAGGCAACTACAATACTGCGCTACTCGACAATGAAAAAACACTAATTAGTGGTGGTGTTAATAACCCCATCGTACGGCAATTACAATTACAGCTGGTGGATTTGCGTGCGAACATAGACAACTCTTTAAAAGCCTATAAGAATCAGCTACAGCTTTCACAACGTCAATTGAGCTCTCGGGATAAAAAAGTTAAATCAGAAGTGTACAACTTGCCCCAGAAGGAACAGTTATTGCGCGCCATTAATCGCCAGCAAAAAATTAAAGAAAGCCTGTTCTTACTATTGCTTCAGAAAAGAGAGGAAGCCTCTATTAGCTTGGCGGTAACAGAACCTTCTATTAAGGTGGTAGAATATGCGCTCTCTGGATCAAAACCAATTTCGCCCAAACCTAACACTGTTTATGCAGGAGCTATTGTAGCGGGATTATTAATTCCTTTCGGGATTTTGTTTGTGGTATTTTTTTTAGACAACAAAATACACGGCAAGGATGATATTACAAAAGCAATCTCTGATGCACCCATTGTAGGGGAAATCCCTAGAATTAAAGACGGGACCAATACGATATTTAGTAATCCCAACGATCGTTCAGTATTGGCAGAATCGTTTCGGATATTAAGTTCTAACGTTAACTATCTCCTCCCGCCTAGCGAAGATGGTAAAGGCAGTATCATTTATACGACCTCCACTATAAAAGGAGAAGGTAAAACATTTATCAGTTTAAACCTATCCCTAGCATTAACGAGTTTAAATAAAAAAGTCTTGCTCATTGGCGCCGATTTAAGAAACCCGCAGTTGCACATCTATCTAGGCATTGACAAAGAGCAAGCAGGCTTGTCTAATCATTTACATACTGATGATGACTGGAAAGACTTCTTAATAAAAGGGTTTAAAGAACATCCCAACCACGACACTTTAATTTCGGGGGTCATTCCTCCTAATCCACCCCATTTGTTAACCAATGGACGTTTTGAAACCTTGTTAGAAGAAGCCAGCACCCAATACGATTATATTATCGTGGATACAGCGCCTACCATTTCGGTGACAGATACGCTGCTTATTTCTAAATTTGCAGATGCTACTGTATATGTTACACGAGCAAATTATACTGAAAAGAATTTACTAGAACATGCCAATGCCTTAGCAAAGAATAAAAAGCTCAAGAATATGGCCTATGTAATTAATCAGGTTGGGGCTAGTATAGGATCTAAATATGGCTATAACTATGGTTATGGTTATGGGTATAATGAGGATACAGCCAAACGATCTTGGAGGGATAAAATATTTAATAGATAAAGAGTAGGGTTTTAAAGAATCCCTACTAGCCCAATTTTTACTCTAAAAAAATCTCGAAAACAAATTGTTTTCGGGATTTTTTGTGAAGAAGAGGGATGCTCACCAACTGTCTTGAATCATTGGATTTTGATTCCTTAAAGGAGAAATATTCATTAAATAAGGCTCAAATCCTTGACAATTTTACCAGTATTTTTAAAAGTTTTTACCGGTTGTTTTTTTTTAACTAGCTAAATATCAGATTAAAAACACGAAACATCGTTTATGAGCTAATTTTCGTTTTTTTCCCTTTTTTAACACAATATTCAAGTTTGATTTGTAGTAAAATACCTACTTTTACCTACTAAAAATATAAAAAATGAAAAAAATTATTAAAAAAACACCAATCCTAGCGATGCTATTGATTGGGTTAATGTGGAGCTGTGATCCAGAGATTGATTCTATTGAGCTTGAGAATACGAATTCAATAGATCTAACGATAATTGATACACAAACTAGGTATCCGTCTCCGGCAACCGTAGCTCTTGGTCAAGCTGGGAGTTTTGCGATTCTCTCTAAATCAGGAATCACGAATGTACCCCCATCTTCCATTATAGGAAATGTAGGAACAAGTCCAATAACAGGGGCTGCTCTTTTATTAACCTGTCCCGAAGTAACTGGAAATATATATACTGTTGCTGCTGCAGGACCACGTCCTTGTAGAGTAACGGATGCTCCACGACTAACAACAGCTGTACTGGATATGCAAGCTGCCTATACGGATGCTGCAGGGCGCAGTCCGGATGAGGTGAATTTAGGAGGCGGCGTTATCGGAAGAAATACGCTAGCACCAGGAATTTATAAATGGACCGGTACTCTTGTAATTGCAAATGACATAACACTTATCGGTAATTCGACTGATGTATGGATATTTCAAGTTGCAGGAACTTTTAATATGAGTTCTGCTGCTAAAATTATTTTAAGGGGAGGCGCGAAAGCCGAAAACATTTTTTGGCAAGCTGGAGGCGCGGTTACGCTGGGTACTACAAGTCATCTTGAAGGAACCTTATTAGGTCAAACCTCAATTGCGGTACAAACGGGTGCAACCGTAGAGGGAAGGTTGCTAGCACAAACAGCGGTAACGCTGCAAATGAATACAGTTACGAACCCATTAGGAAACATTCCGCCACCACCGCCACCACCCAATCCGGCGCAGGAAGCTGTACAACTTGGAGGTGCTGAACATTTTGCGATTCTCTCTAAATCAGGAATCACGAATGTTCCTCCATCTAACATTATAGGAAATGTAGGGACAAGTCCAATAACGGGGGCTGCTCTTTTATTAACCTGTCCCGAAGTTGAAGGAACCATATATACCGTTGCTGCTGCAGGACCACTTCCTTGTAGAGTACCGGATGCTCCAAGACTAACAACAGCTGTACTTGATATGCAAGCTGCCTATACGAATGCTGCAGGACGCACCCCTGACCTTGTAGGAATAGGAGCCGGCGTTATCGGAGGAAATATACTACAGCCAGGAGTTTATAAGTGGGCAAGTACCCTTGTGATTAAAACAGACATAGTACTTAACGGTGGACCAAATGATGTATGGATATTTCAAGTTGCAGGAACTTTTAATATGAGTTCTGCGGTTAGAATTAATTTAACTGGAGGTGCGAGAGCCGAAAACATTTTTTGGCAAGTTTCAGGTGCGGTTACCCTAGGAACCACGAGTCATTTTGAAGGAACCTTATTAGGTGCAACGTCAATTGCGGTACAAACAGGTGCCAGTGTAAACGGAAGGTTGCTAGCACAAACAGCGGTAACACTACAAATGAATTCCGTTTCGAACCCAACAGTAAGCATTACACCACCACCACCACCCAATCCGGTACAGCAAGTTATACAACTTGGAGGTGCTAAACATTTTGCGATTCTTTCTAAATCAGGAATCACTAATGTACCCCCATCTATCATTAAAGGAAATGTAGGAACAAGTCCAATAACAGGGGCTGCTCTTTTATTAACCTGTCCCGAAGTAACTGGAAAGATATATACCGTTGCTGATGCAGGACCACGTCCTTGTAGAGTAACGAATGCTCCAAGACTAAGAACGGCTGTAATAGATATGCAAGCTGCGTATACAGCTGCTGCTGCACGCACCCCTGACCTTGTAGGAATAGGAGCCGGCGTTATCGGAGGAAATATACTATCACCAGGAGTTTATAAGTGGGCAAGTACCCTTGTGATTAATTCAGACATAGAACTTAACGGTGGACCAAATGATGTATGGATATTTCAAGTTGCAGGAACTTTTAATATGAGTTCTGCGGTTAGAATTAATTTAAGTGGAGGTGCGAGAGCTAAAAACATTTTTTGGCAAGTTTCAGGTGCGGTTACCCTAGGAACCACAAGTCATTTTGAAGGAACCTTATTAGGTGCAACGTCAATTGCGGTACAAACAGGTGCCAGTGTAAAGGGAAGGTTATTAGCACAAACAGCGGTTACACTACAAATGAATTCAGTCGTTAGACCTTAACCAACATTGGAATTATAGGTTTACTTGATGTTCTAAGTGTTGTGTTTACTCTAAAAACAGAGTGATAGCGCTTAGTACAATTTAAAAAAATCAGATACTAGCATTCGCCGGTATCTGATTTTTTTTTGCGTTGCAACCATATTTTTAGGATACCTGTAACGGGCAATTTAATAACGTAATAAGGGTGTCACAAAATAATGAAGAGCAAGGTGGTTCTTTACTTCAGCTCTTTTTAAGCCGCCTAAATAGTGAAACTATATACCCTCTGTGAATAAGCCTCACACCGTTTTTTATTAGCGTAGTTGCAATTTTGTGGGCAATGATTTTCTTCAATAAATCATTATCAAGGAATGGCTCATCTATAAATGGATCCAATTAGGATTATCAAATAACTAAAGATATTTGAATTAATTATTTAAGTCCTGCTTCGGTGAGGCTTTTTTTATCCTCTAATTATAAAATAACGATCACCATTAAACAATAGTTAATTAAGGAAGAGAGCAGAAAAACTTAAGGTTAATTAAAATCACGATCAGATTATACGCGTACTTCCAAAAAAACTGTTATTATCTTTCTCATTTCTAAAGTTTAAAATAAAAGAGGGCCTGCATAAATTCAGTAGTTTTTATTGGAGTTCTACAAAGGAATTAGGAGTAGAAACCAGTCTCACATTTTCGCAGTTGGTTATCTACTTCAGGGGATACTTTTAAATTTTTACGAGAAATATTAAGTACGTGCTGCTAGCGTTTATTAATTATTTTAAGAGCACCGTATCGATCGAAAAAAGAAACCTATTTATATTACTGATGTGGATTTTTATCCGCGGGGATTTTCTGTATGAAAATCAGAGCAAAAAAAATAAAAACCAAAGTTTATTAAAACTAAAATCAGCAAAAAACTCCAAAGACGGTTAAATTATTTTTACCATTTTTCATCTTTAAAATCAAAATTAATTTTCAATTATATAATAGTTTTTAAAGAATTGGAATGTTTTTTTAGTCTTACAAGCCATTATAAATCAGCTTAAATTCGTAAAAATATGACTTAGGTGTCGGTACCATTATTTAATGTCAATTACACTATTTTTAAACTATCTTTGTATTAAATTCTACGCAATTAAGTAGGTCAAAATTATAAAAAATCATGAAAAATTATGAAATTTATTAAAAAAAGTCCAATCCTAGCGATCCTATTTATGGGACTAATGTCAAGTTGTAGTCCAGAGATGGAATCTTTAGAACTTGAGGAAGCAAATTTAATTATTACGCAATCTAAATCTTTAATATTACCTGTTGGTCTTGGTGATGCTGGAAATTTTGCGATTCTTTCAAAATCAGGAATGACAAATGTGCCTCCATCGGTCATTACAGGTAATGTAGGAACAAGCCCAATAACGGGTGCTGCTCTTTTATTAACATGTCCCCAAGTTATTGGAGACATATATACCGCTGATGCTGCAGGCCCACTTCCTTGTAGAGTAACTGATGCTCCTGGACTAACAACCGCAGTGCTCAATATGCAAGCTGCCTATACAGATGCTGCAGGACGCTCTAACCCAGATTATTTAAATGTAGGAGCTGGAATTATAGGAGGACTTACGCTTGCACCAGGGCTTCATAAATGGACCAGTACACTTTTAATACCAACGGACATAACAATTTCAGGTGGTCCGGATGATGTATGGATCTTTCAAGTTGCAGGAACACTTACGATGAGTTCTGCAGTTAGAATGAATTTAGAAGGAGGCGCACAAGCCAGTAACATTTTTTGGCAAGTTTCAGACGCTGTTACCCTAGGTACCACAAGTCACTTTGAAGGAAACCTATTAGGAGCAACTTCCATCTCTGTACAAACAGAAGCTACAGTAAATGGAAGGTTATTAGCACAAACAGCGGTAACATTACAAATGAATACCGTTACGATACCAGTACCAGCAAAGGTAGGAGTAGCTTGTGAAAAAGCTAATTTAAACTATTATGGTCCATATGTTGATATTCAAATTGGAAATATTGAAGACAACCAAAACGTTCTTTTATCTGGAGCAAATGGTGGATTTGTTTTTATCGAAAATACTGTTCTTAATGAATGGGAGTTCACAATTTTTGATTTAGATTACACGTTTCCTTGTGATAATAATTTATTACCTTGTGATAACTCAGAAAGTTGTGAGTTTGCTTTTACGATTTCTGCAGAGGATGCCGCTATATTAATGGATGAAGCTTTAGCGTTACAATTAGAATTAGAACGGGCATCAACAACCAATAAATCATCTACAGACGGGCTAATATTATTAAATAAGTAAAAATATTTTAGTTAATTATTTAAGCCCTGCTTCGGTGGGGCTTTTTTTATATCTTCTAACTCTAAAAATGATTATCTCCATTAAGTACTAGTTATTCTAAGAAGATAGAGGGTAAAAAATTATGGTTAATTAAAATCATGATCAGATTATACGCTAGTATTTCCAAAACAGCTGTTATTATCTTTTTCATTTCTAAAGTTTAAAATAAAAGAGGGCCTGCATAAATTCAGTGGTTTTTATTGGAGTTCTACAAAGTCACGGGATCTGTAGAAACCAATTCTTCTCATTTATGCTCTTATTCCTTTCTGTCTAGACTGCTTTTATGCTTTCTTTGATTCAATTTCTCGATTCAGAAATTTCAATGAAAGGGAGGGAATGTGTTTTTCCTTTATTGGATGCTTTTTTAAGGTTGCACAACTACTTATATCAACCCTAGATCCTTGACAATACTCACCAGATGAATTATATTATTTGCTTTGAATTCAATGCGCAAGCTGTTGAGTCTTTTTTCGATAGAACTCAAGCCGCTTGGGGACACATTGTTTTGTTTAAAATGGGCACTGATTTCAGATCGAGACTTCCCCAATGACAATAATCTCATCAACTCAGTGTCGAAATCATCAATTTCTAGATGTTTTTTTTTGTTGAGAAGTTGTTTTATTTGCGGCGAAATATATCGGCTATTGTTTGCCACACATACGATAGCATCCTTTAATTCCAATAAACCATTTCTGCCTTTACAAACATACCCATTTACCTTAAAATCATTAATAAATTTCTTAATAAGCTGGGTTCGATCTTCTATCGAGTAGACGATTATTTTCAGTTCGGGATTTTCTTTTTTTAGGATGTTCACCAATTCTTCTCCTGAGTTAAAATTTTGTTCTCGGTGATCTGGTAGAAACGATAAATCGGTGATTAGTAATTCTACAGGTGTTTTTTTAAAGGCTTCCTTCTTTATTTTCAGGTAGGCATCATCACAATAATGAACTTGTATGGCCTCTAAGACCTCTAAATCTTTGAGCACACTCGCAACCCCAGAGTTGATACTTCCTAAATCGTCAGCTATTAAAACTTTTGTAAACATATTAAAGACTAATTTTTACTGTAAAACCTTCATTTTTATCAACTTCAAATATAATCGTTCCGTTCACTAACCGAATACGGTTTTCCGTATTGAGGAGTCCATTTCCTTTTTTTAACACACTTCCCACACCATTATCGGTGTATCGCAGCTTTAATTTTTTGCCAGATTGGGTGGCTGTGATGACTACCAAGGTCGCTCTACTATGCTTATGCATGTTGGTCATTAACTCTTGAAGCACCCGATAGATGGTTTTCTTTTTTAGATCATCAAGTAAGGACCAATCTATGGTCGCTAAATTTTTGGTAATCACATTCACCGAGTCACTTTGATAGTATTTTAGCAGGTCTATAAGTACGCTTTCAAAGTCTGCATCTAGGTCTATGGGGCTGTGCTTTTTAGAAATATCACGTGTTTTGTTATACACCGTTTCTAGGTCATCTAACAGATTTTCTGCTGTATCAGGCGAGGTTTGTATTTTAACCATAATTTTATAAATATCGTTGGCTACTTCATCGTGTACTCTTTTAGAGATTTTAGATTCGGTGTTGTACAATTGTTGAACTTTCTCTTTTTTATGGCGGTACTTTAGTATGAGATATAAGGCAATAGCAAGTAATAAGATACAAATTCCCACTAACTGGTATATGCTTTTAAGCTGGCGTTGTTTTTCTTGTGCTAATTTGGCCGCTTGTGTATGCTCTTTTTCCTTTGAGAAGTTATATTCTATACTGGAAAATTTGTTGTCTTGTTGTAATGTTGCTTTGGCGATGCTATCGCTTATGCTCATATATTGAGCAATATCTGGGTTATTGCTTAATTTTAAATAGTTAGAAAGCGCCTCTTTTTTGTAGGCTGTACTTACTTTTGCTGCGGTTTCTTTTCCTAAGGTGGCATACCTAAGCGCTAGGACACTATCCCCTGCGTTTCTGTAATGTTCGCTGAGGTGTTTATAACTGGTAAAGAGTTGTCCATTGTCCTTTGTTTTTTTTCTTATTGTTAGGGCCTGCAACATATGAGGGAGTCCTTCAGGATGCCCTGCTTTAGACTGTAGGTGCCCTAAATTATCCAAGGTTCGGGCAATCTCAATCTTGTTTTCTTGCCCACTACTTTTTTCATAGGCCAATTTTAATATTGCAATGGCCTTGTCCTTTTGTTTTAATTCGTTGTAAGAATTGGCCATGTTGTTAAGCAGAACAATACTATCTTTTAGTTGGCTTGCTAAGAATAATGCTCTTGCATAGGCATCGATGGCTTTTTGTGGTTGGTCTATAGATCGATAAACCATACCAAGGTGATTGTAAATACCTATATCAGCATTTGCTTCTTTTCTGTTCTTATTAGAAGAGGCATCTAATAACGCTATTGCTTCTATGGCTGATTTTTCGCTTGCATAGGTGCGGCCCATTTCAAATTCGGCCATTGCGAGCATTCTCAATGCGTAAATGGCACCTACGGTATCTTTTTTAGCGAGTCGTTCTTCTTTTTGTTTCTTAAAATAACCGTATCCTCTGGGCAGATCTTCAGGGAATTTTGGATTTGCAATTTTATAATAATAATGGGAGGTACTATCTATAGGTTCTTGTGCTGAAATTTGCTGTAATGTTAAAACAGACAAAAAAGCAGACAGTACCCATAAAAAAGAGAGGAATGAAAATTTTATGTTTTCCATTCCTCAAAGTTAACAACTTAATTTTAGTTATTAGTCACCTGTGTTAGGTGGCGGTGGTGGTGGAGGAGGAATGTGACCATCTTCTCCACAGCAGGCGACTTCGTTAGCGGCATTGACTTGACTCTCTGGTGTGCAGGAAAATAGCACAGTACCTAGCAGGCATAAAAGCATTATATATGATAATTTTTTCATTTTTTTTGAATTTAAAATTGAACACAGGTATGGTTATCCGAGTCGTTGCTCAGTTTTATGGGCTAGGATGGAAGCCATACATTAAATGGAAGAGCGGACTCTTCAATAGAGAAGTGTAGCGCGCAGATTAAGGTGCATCAGATTACTTCTCAAATGATCCTATCACATTACTTTGCGACTCCAATATGAACTGTTGAAATAATCGCAAACCCTATTGCGCTCGGGCGATCAACAATACAAGGGCAAATAAATAAAGTTCTGCTCTTAAAGACTTGGGACGCTTATGGGAAAGAAGTGGGAAGATGATGGGAAGTAAATAAACCATGTATTCCCAGTAAGTTTTTGTAATTCCTTACACAATAGGAGTCATAGAATAGTAAATAGAGACAAGGTTTACAAAGAAGCAGGGTTACCTGCTGTGTTTTGCAACTAGGCTTTCATTGACAAAGGTAAAATTGTACTTTGACATAGTCAAAATACAGATTTGTTGCGGCCTTATAATACAATTACCAATGCCTGTCATACAGCGAAAAACCAAACGAAGGCAGGCATAGGCTAATATGGTATAAATGATACGCTTTCATTTAATAATATATATCGACTTATTCAAATTCTTAGAAAGTCCCAGCAAACAATGGTTAGCGTAAACTACAAAACCGCCAGACAAAGAACCAAAATGTTTTAACGGACCCCTCGCTATTAAAAAGAAAAGAAAAGAAAAGAAAAGTAAAATAGTTTTACTGCTCGTAGAGGAGACAGTATTAAGCAAAATTTTATTTTAGTCAGACACCAATGATTTTATCGTTGTGAATCAAAATAGACCTTCATTTTTACCAGTATTTTTAAAAGTTTTTACGGGTTGTTTTTTTTAACTATCTAAATATCAGATTAAAAACACGAAACATCGTTTATAAGTTAATTTCTCTTTTTTTTCCTTTTTTTTCATAATATTCAAGTTTCATTTGTAGTAAAACGCCTACTTTTACATAATAAAAACATAAAAAATGAAAAAAATTATTAAAAAAACACCAATCCTAGCGATGCTATTGATTGGGTTAATGTGGAGCTGTGATCCAGAGATTGATTCTATTGAGCTTGAGAATACGAATTCAATAGATCTAACGATAATTGATGCACAAACTAGGTATCCGTCTCCGGCAACCGTAGCTCTTGGTCAAGCTGGGAATTTTGCGATTCTTTCTAAATCAGGAATCACGAATGTACCCCCATCTTCCATTATAGGAAATGTAGGGACAAGTCCAATAACGGGGGCTGCTCTTTTATTAACCTGTCCCGAAGTAGCTGGAAATATATATACCGTTGCTGCTGCAGGTCCACTTCCTTGTAGAGTAACGGATGCTCCACGACTAACAACAGCTGTACTGGATATGCAAGCTGCCTATACGGATGCTGCAGGACGCAGTCCGGATGAGGTGAATTTAGGAGGCGGCGTTATCGGAGGAAATATACTAGCACCTGGAGTTTATAAATGGTCCGGTACTCTTGTGATTGCAACTGACATAACACTTATCGGTAATTCGACTGATGTATGGATATTTCAAGTTGCAGGAACTTTTAATATGAGTTCTGCTGCTAAAATTAATTTAATGGGAGGCGCGAAAGCCGAAAACATTTTTTGGCAAGCTGGAGGTGCGGTTACGCTGGGTACTACAAGTCATCTTCAAGGAACCTTATTAGGTCAAACCTCAATTGCTGTACAAACGGGAGCAACCATAATGGGAAGGTTGCTAGCACAAACAGCGGTAACACTACAAATGAATACACTCATAGATCCAACAGCAACACCACCACCACCACCACCACCACCAGCTGTAATGGCACCCGTAGCTCTTGGAGGTGCTGAACATTTTGCGATTCTTTCTAAATCAGGAATCACGAATGTTCCTCCATCAAATATTATAGGAAATGTAGGGACAAGTCCAATAACGGGGGCTGCTCTTTTATTAACATGTCCCGAAGTAACTGGAAATATATATACCGTTGCTGCTGCAGGTCCACTTCCTTGTAGAATAACTGATGCTCCAAGACTAACAACGGCTGTGCTTGATATGCAAGCTGCCTATACGGATGCTGCAGGACGTTCGAACCCTAAGGAACTAAATTTAGGAGCCGGCGTTATCGGAGGAAATTTGCTAACACCAGGGCTATATAAGTGGACAGGTACCCTTGTGATTGCATCTGACATTACACTTATCGGTAATGCAACTGATGTATGGATATTTCAAGTTGCAGGAACTTTTAATATGAGTTCTGCAGCTAAAATTAATTTAGCGGGAGGCGCGAAAGCCGAAAACATTTTTTGGCAAGTTGGAGGTGCAGTTACGCTAGGTACTACAAGTCATCTTGAAGGAACCTTATTAGGTCAAACCTCAATTGCGGTACAAACGGGAGCAACCGTAGAGGGAAGGTTGCTAGCACAAACAGCGGTAACACTACAAATGAATTCCGTTACGAACCCAACAGTAAGCATTCCACCACCACCGCCACCACCCAATCCGGTGCAGCAAGTTATACAACTTGGAGGTGCTAAACATTTTGCGATTCTTTCTAAATCAGGAATCACTAATGTACCCCCATCTATCATTAAAGGAAATGTAGGAACAAGTCCAATAACAGGGGCTGCTCTTTTATTAACCTGTCCCGAAGTAACTGGAAAGATATATACCGTTGCTGCTGCAGGACCACGTCCTTGTAGAATAACGAATGCTCCAAGACTAAGAACAGCTGTAATGGGTATGCAAGCTGCGTATACAGCTGCTGCTGCACGCACCCCTGACCTTATAGGATTAGGAGCCGGCGTTATCGGAGGAAATATACTATCACCAGGAGTTTATAAGTGGGCAAGTACCCTTGTGATTAATTCAGACATAGAACTTAACGGTGGACCAAATGATGTATGGATATTTCAAGTTGCAGGAACTTTTAATATGAGTTCTGCGGTTAGAATTAATTTAAGTGGAGGTGCGAGAGCTAAAAACATTTTTTGGCAAGTTTCAGGTGCGGTTACCCTAGGAACCACGAGTCATTTTGAAGGAACCTTATTAGGCGCAACGTCAATTGCGGTACAAACAGGTGCCAGTGTAAAGGGAAGGTTATTAGCACAAACAGCGGTAACACTACAAATGAATTCAGTCGTTAGACCTTAACCAACATTGGAATTATAGGTTTACTTGATGTTCTAAGTGTTGTGTTTACTCTAAAAACAGAGTGATAGCGCTTAGTACAATTTAAAAAAATCAGATACTAGCATTCGCCGGTATCTGATTTTTTTTTGCGTTGCAACCATATTTTTAGGATACCTGTAACGGGCAATTTAATAACGTAATAAGGGTGTCACAAAAATAATGAAGAGCAAGGTGGTTCTTTACTTCAGCTTTTTTTAAGCCGCCTAAATAGTGAAACTATATACCCTCTGTGAATAAGCCTCACACCGTTTTTTATTAGCGTAGTTGCAATTTTGTGGGCAATGATTTTCTTCAATAAATCATTATCAAGGAATGGCTCATCTATAAATGGATCCAATTAGGATTATCAAATAACTAAAGATATTTGAATTAATTATTTAAGTCCTGCTTCGGTGAGGCTTTTTTTTATCCTCTAATTATAAAATAACGATCACCATTAAACAATGGTTAATTAAGGAAGAGAGCAGAAAAACTTAAGGTTAATTAAAATCACGATCAGATTATACGCGTACTTCCAAAAAAACTGTTATTATCTTTCTCATTTCTAAAGTTTAAAATAAAAGAGGGCCTGCCTGAATTCAGTGGTTTTTATTGGAGTTCTACAAAGGAATTAGGAGTAGAAACCAGTCTCACATTTTCGCAGTTGGTTATCTACTTCAGGGGATACTTTTAAATTTTTACGAGAAATATTAAGTACGTGCTGCTAGCGTTTATTAATTATTTTAAGAGCACCGTATCGATCGAAAAAAGAAACCTATTTATATTATTGATGTGGATTTTTATCCGCGGGGATTTTCTGTATGAAAATCAGAGCAAAAAAAATAAAAACCAAAGTTTATTAAAACTAAAATCAGCAAAAAATTCCAAAGACGGTTAAATTATTTTTACCATTTTTCATCTTTAAAATCAAAATTAATTTTCAATTATATAATAGTTTTTAAAGAATTGGAATGATTTTTCAGTCTTACAAGCCATTATAAATCAGCTTAAATGCGTAAAAAAACGGCTTAGGTGTCGGTACAATTATTTAATGTCAATTACACTATATTTACACTATCTTTGTATTAAATTCTACGCAATTAAGTAGGTTAAAATTATAAAAATCATGAAATTTATTAAAAAAAATCCAATCCTAGCGATCCTATTTATGGGACTAATGTCAAGTTGTAGTCCAGAGATGGAATCTTTAGAACTTGAGGAAGCAAATTTAATTATTACGCAATCTAAATCTTTAATATTACCTGTTGGTCTTGGTGATGCTGGAAATTTTGCGATTCTTTCAAAATCAGGAATCACTAATGTGTCTCCATCGGTCATCACAGGTAATGTAGGAACAAGCCCAATAACGGGTGATGCTCTTTTATTAACATGTCCCCAAGTTACTGGAGACATATATACCGCTGATGCTGCAGGCCCACTTGCTTGTAGAACAACGGATGGTCCAGGACTAACAATAGCTGTGCTCAATATGCAAGCTGCCTATAAAGATGCTGCAGGACGCTCTAACCCAGATTATTTAAATGTAGGAGCTGGAATTATAGGAGGACTTACGCTTGCACCAGGGCTTCATAAATGGACCAGTACACTTTTAATACCTACAGACATAACAATTTCAGGTGGTCCGGATGATGTATGGATCTTTCAAGTTGCAGGAACGCTTACGATGAGTTCTGCAGTTAGAATGAATTTAGAAGGAGGCGCACAAGCCAGTAACATTTTTTGGCAAGTTTCAGACGCTGTTACCCTAGGTACCACAAGTCACTTTGAAGGAAACCTATTAGGTGCAACCTCCATCGCTGTGCAAACAGAAGCTACAGTAAATGGAAGGTTATTAGCACAATCAGCGGTAACATTACAAATGAATACCGTTACGATACCAGTTCCAGTAACAGTAATGAATGCATCGGGTAGCTTGTAAAAAAGCTAATTTAAGTCATTATGTTCCATATACTGAAGTCATTAATGGAACCCATAGTGGAGAAAATCAGGTTGTTTTAATAATGGGAGATCGGGCTAAGAACATTCAAATAGTGTACAGTCATAATATCACTGATAAATAGGCGTTTGTTTTTTTTTCAGAAGCTTCTAACTGTATGAATACAGAAAGTCACTTACCCTGTGATGACCCAGAAAGTTGTGAGTTTGCTTTTACGATTTCTGCAGAGGAGGCCTATTTATTAATAAATGAAGTGTTAGGGTTAGATATAATTAATTTATAACCATCATAATTAGAACGGGCATCAACAACCAATAAATCACCTACAAACGGGCTAATATTATTAAATAAGTAATAATAGTTTAGTCAATTATTTAAGCCCTGCTTCGGTGGGGCTTTTTTTATATCTTCTAACTCTAAAAATGATTATCTCCATTAAGTACTAGTTATTCTAAGAAGATAGAAGGTAAAAAATTATAGTTAATTAAAATCATGATCAGATTATACGCTAGTATTTCCAAAACAGCTGTTATTATCTTTTTCATTTCTAAAGTTTAAAATAAAAGAGGGCCTGCATAAATTCAGTGGTTTTTATTGGAGTTCTACAAAGTCACGGGATCTGTAGAAACCAATTCTTCTCATTTATGCTCTTATTCCTTTCTGTCTAGACTGCTTTTATGCTTTCTTTGATTCAATTTCTCGATTCAGAAATTTCAATGAAAGGGAATGTGTTGTTTTTTTAAGGTTGCACAACTACTTATATCAACCCTAGATCCTTGACAATACTCACCAGATGAATTATATTATTTGCTTTGAATTCAATGCGCAAGCTGTTGAGTCTTTTTTCGATAGAACTCAAGCCGCTTGGGGACACATTGTTTTGTTTAAAATGGGCACTGATTTCAGATCGAGACTTCCCCAATGACAATAATCTCATCAACTCAGTGTCGAAATCATCAATTTCTAGATGTTTTTTTTTGTTGAGAAGTTGTTTTATTTGCGGCGAAATATATCGGCTATTGTTTGCCACACATACGATAGCATCCTTTAATTCCAATAAACCATTTCTGCCTTTACAAACATACCCATTTACCTTAAAATCATTAATAAATTTCTTAATAAGCTGGGTTCGATCTTCTATCGAGTAGACGATTATTTTCAGTTCGGGATTTTCTTTTTTTAGGATGTTCACCAATTCTTCTCCTGAGTTAAAATTTTGTTCTCGGTGATCTGGTAGAAACGATAAATCGGTGATTAGTAATTCTACAGGTGTTTTTTTAAAGGCTTCCTTCTTTATTTTCAGGTAGGCATCATCACAATAATGAACTTGTATGGCCTCTAAGACCTCTAAATCTTTGAGCACACTCGCAACCCCAGAGTTGATACTTCCTAAATCGTCAGCTATTAAAACTTTTGTAAACATATTAAAGACTAATTTTTACTGTAAAACCTTCATTTTTATCAACTTCAAATATAATCGTTCCGTTCACTAACCGAATACGGTTTTCCGTATTGAGGAGTCCATTTCCTTTTTTTAACACACTTCCCACACCATTATCGGTGTATCGCAGCTTTAATTTTTTGCCAGATTGGGTGGCTGTGATGACTACCAAGGTCGCTCTACTATGCTTATGCATGTTGGTCATTAACTCTTGAAGCACCCGATAGATGGTTTTCTTTTTTAGATCATCAAGTAAGGACCAATCTATGGTCGCTAAATTTTTGGTAATCACATTCACTGAGTCACTTTGATAGTATTTTAGCAGGTCTATAAGTACGCTTTCAAAGTCTGCATCTAGGTCTATGGGGCTGTGCTTTTTAGAAATATCACGTGTTTTGTTATACACCGTTTCTAGGTCATCTAACAGATTTTCTGCTGTATCAGGCGAGGTTTGTATTTTAACCATAATTTTATAAATATCGTTGGCTACTTCATCGTGTACTCTTTTAGAGATTTTAGATTCGGTGTTGTACAATTGTTGAACTTTCTCTTTTTTATGGCGGTACTTTAGTATGAGATATAAGGCAATAGCAAGTAATAAGATACAAATTCCCACTAACTGGTATATGCTTTTAAGCTGGCGTTGTTTTTCTTGTGCTAATTTGGCCGCTTGTGTATGCTCTTTTTCCTTTGAGAAGTTATATTCTATACTGGAAAATTTGTTGTCTTGTTGTAATGTTGCTTTGGCGATGCTATCGCTTATGCTCATATATTGAGCAATATCTGGGTTATTGCTTAATTTTAAATAGTTAGAAAGCGCCTCTTTTTTGTAGGCTGTACTTACTTTTGCTGCGGTTTCTTTTCCTAAGGTGGCATACCTAAGCGCTAGGACACTATCCCCTGCGTTTCTGTAATGTTCGCTGAGGTGTTTATAACTGGTAAAGAGTTGTCCATTGTCCTTTGTTTTTTTTCTTATTGTTAGGGCCTGCAACATATGAGGGAGTCCTTCAGGATGCCCTGCTTTAGACTGTAGGTGCCCTAAATTATCCAAGGTTCGGGCAATCTCAATCTTGTTTTCTTGCCCACTACTTTTTTCATAGGCCAATTTTAATATTGCAATGGCCTTGTCCTTTTGTTTTAATTCGTTGTAAGAATTGGCCATGTTGTTAAGCAGAACAATACTATCTTTTAGTTGGCTTGCTAAGAATAATGCTCTTGCATAGGCATCGATGGCTTTTTGTGGTTGGTCTATAGATCGATAAACCATACCAAGGTGATTGTAAATACCTATATCAGCATTTGCTTCTTTTCTGTTCTTATTAGAAGAGGCATCTAATAACGCTATTGCTTCTATGGCTGATTTTTCGCTTGCATAGGTGCGGCCCATTTCAAATTCGGCCATTGCGAGCATTCTCAATGCGTAAATGGCACCTACGGTATCTTTTTTAGCGAGTCGTTCTTCTTTTTGTTTCTTAAAATAACCGTATCCTCTGGGCAGATCTTCAGGGAATTTTGGATTTGCAATTTTATAATAATAATGGGAGGTACTATCTATAGGTTCTTGTGCTGAAATTTGCTGTAATGTTAAAACAGACAAAAAAGCAGACAGTACCCATAAAAAAGAGAGGAATGAAAATTTTATGTTTTCCATTCCTCAAAGTTAACAACTTAATTTTAGTTATTAGTCACCTGTGTTAGGTGGCGGTGGTGGTGGAGGAGGAATGTGACCATCTTCTCCACAGCAGGCGACTTCGTTAGCGGCATTGACTTGACTCTCTGGTGTGCAGGAAAATAGCACAGTACCTAGCAGGCATAAAAGCATTATATATGATAATTTTTTCATTTTTTTTGAATTTAAAATTGAACACAGGTATGGTTATCCGAGTCGTTGCTCAGTTTTATGGGCTAGGATGGAAGCCATACATTAAATGGAAGAGCGGACTCTTCAATAGAGAAGTGTAGCGCGCAGATTAAGGTGCATCAGATTACTTCTCAAATGATCCTATCACATTACTTTGCGACTCCAATATGAACTGTTGAAATAATCGCAAACCCTATTGCGCTCGGGCGATCAACAATACAAGGGCAAATAAATAAAGTTCTGCTCTTAAAGACTTGGGACGCTTATGGGAAAGAAGTGGGAAGATGATGGGAAGTAAATAAACCATGTATTCCCAGTAAGTTTTTGTAATTTTAACTAGACACAATTATAGATTCCTATGGAAAAAAAAATACTTGAAGAGGCGTTTGAAAAAGCAAGAAGTGAGGGCGCCCCGGATACCGCTTTGGGTTTGGCGACTCATATTCATAATGAACTTGAGAATAAATGTTCTCAGCCCACTACAGCTGATTCCTTTAGGGGTTATTTTAGAAAGTTAGAGAAGGAAGAATCGTTTAATATTTCCAAAACAACCAAAGATCATTTATCCATCTATCTGGGATATGAAGATTATAAAAACTATTTAGATAGAAAGAATACAAAAACTATTAATACAAAAAGACATCAATTTGCGGCCTTGGTACTGTTGATAGTGGTGGTGTTTTTCGTGTATAATACGACTCGTAAAAAATGTATGGTCTGGGAGGAAAATAAGTTTGTAAAGATCCATTGTGAAGAAGACAATGCAAAACCGATTGATCAAGGTTTATTGATTAAATTTAAAAAGATGAAGGCGGAGTGTCGTGAAGATTTCTTTTTTAATGAAGATGAAAGTGCAAAAGTGTGGTATTACAAAAGAGGAAAGAATGATTTGGAATTATTTACGCGCCCAGGAATACATCCTATTAAAGGTGTTACCTTAAATGCTATTACGCGATATATGATTGGAGAACATATTTGCGCTACGTTGGAGTAAGTATTTTTTCTTTTTCTAATTGATGTTATGGGATCAATATCTCAATGTTTCGGCAGTTTTTTTGATATTTAAAATCAAGAAAATAAAGGTCAAAAAGAATCCTTTGAAATCCTAAAAATGTCCTTTTTATGTCTTGTTAGTATTAATCAAGCTTGAGAATACAGTATGGAATACGAGAAGATCGGGGCTTTTTTATAGAATATATTTTCTGAATCGACCCGCGCATTTCAATACCTCACTAAACATTCTTTTGTGGAGTAGTTTTATAAAACCTTCTGTTAAAACTTGGTCGGCACTAAACTTTTTGGACATTAACCATTCGATTGACTTCTCAATGTTTAATTGTTCCTATTCATCTAATTCTTTATGGGTACTTAATGGGTACTTATCGTGGATATTTTGAGACCTTCCTTTTCTTCCTCTTCTAGTTTTGTTTGATCGTCGTTATATTCTAAATCTAATCCCATATTGATTTCCTTCCGTCTCTTTTAATTTAATACGATAGGTCTTTAACTGCTTTTCAAGATTTTCTTGGCTGAGACCTTGATTTTCAGGTGTCTTGTTATGGTTTGTAAGCAAGACTTTTTTTTAGCCAATTCATTTGCTTTTGTTTTTACCAATTTTTCGAAAGATTTATGATTTGGAATGAATCCATAAACAAATTTCATATCTAATGCCAATGCGACATCATTTAGATATTTAAGGGTAATGGTTCTAGAAGCCTCTTTCTTCAAAATTCTTAGCGCCGGTTTTTGTCATTTTTAATCTTTTGTCTAGCTGCCCTAGGGGCATATTCAGTGAAATATGGATAATTTTCACCCAACCTTCAGAGGGTGTTTCAGCTTTTTTAGTCCCTATGAAGGGAGCAAGTTTTCGGTCTAGTTGTTTTAAGGCCTTTATAATTTATAATAAAGTTTTTGGTTTTTGGAAATCATGCAAAAGCGCTAGAATAGTGCTCCATAGCTTGAATTCGTTATGAGCCTTTCAAAAACTTCTTCGGACTCAAATATTTTCAACAAAATTTAAAAAGACTTTTTTGTGAAGCTCAAGATCCATAGTAGGAGAAAGTGATACACGGGCAATATAATCTTTGTCGCCTTCTTTAGTCGTCCCTTGAGTAGAGGTTGCAGGTATGGTCCAGTAACATCCATTTAACTGCCCATAGCTCACGCAGTACTTACTTTCATTGGGGATTTCTGTAATCATTAATTTGATTAATTTATGATTTAGCGCTCTTTTATAAGATTCTTTTTCTTCAGCAGTATTGCCTTTAGTGGGAAGGTCTAATGAAAAAACAGATGGGGTGAATCCTTGTCGGGCCAATGCTAAAGAAACAAAATTGATTTTCGCCGCTGGTAATGTATCGTTGATGAAATTTACAAATTCACGTGTATTGGTATAAGCATCTTGAATCCTTTGATTCATCGAAGGGAGTTGTTTGGCTAGTATTTCCATTTGAAGATCTCTAGCCTTGTTGTCACAGAGTGTTAGATGCTTTTCTATTTTTTCCATCAATGGTTCCGTTTTTGTATTTCCTACACAATAGCCAGCAGTACATTGCCCGCCACTTGGAAATTTTGACCCGCTAACATATGAAATAGTCCTAACTGTGGAGAGTATTTCGCCTTCACCTAAAAAGTGCACATTGGGACAAAATGTTTGATCTAAAATAAAAACAGGATCGATAGCCATTTTACCCGTTGCTGTTTTACGCACCGCACTTAGTACTTCTTTTAATTGCATAAGATCTGGAACTTCCACTCTTGGGTTTGTCGGGATTTCTGCGATGATGTAAGGGATGGCATCTTCGTTAGCAATTTGATCTAAAACAATATCAATACTTTGAACCATATTGTAATCACCATCCACGGCTAAATCCACCACTTCCACATTATCTATGCAAGCAGCAACTCGTCTTGCTTGGTCATTGGTGCCGCCATAACAATTTGTAGGAACTATAAATTTGATAGCCTTTCCTTTATGATTTTCTACTGCATCGTGAATGAGTCCCATCATAATGGCATATTGCATAGAGAGTCCACTAGAAGCAACGAGTGCCTTTGATTCTGAACCGGTAATGGCATTAATAGAATTTAAGACACTTGTTTTGTTTGCTTCGACCTTACTTTTATTAGTAGGAACAGAAGCCTTCTCTATTAGCAACTTCAAGGCATCAAGAGAATTCGCAGGAGTCATTGCAATGGTCTCTCTTCTTCGAACGTGTTGAATGTCAGGAATATATGTTTCATTCTGCGGTCCATTTACCAATAGGATACTTCCAAGGTGAGCATGAAGACCTACAAAGAAGTCAATATTGGAGCTGAGAGCTACAGCATTCATTTTATCTCGATGTGAAACGAAAACGGTACTCCCATTGAAGGCAGCAATTTCTTCTACTTCCCCTACTTTCTTGAGGTCAAATGTATATCCATAAACACTCCTGAGCACGTCCGCATCAAAACACGCTGGTAACTCACCAGTATAAACAATTTGGGTGTTTTTATGGTCTATTGAATTTTTTCTTAGAATGGCTAAAATAGGAATCGTCTTTGATGAAAAACTTATTACATTTTTTGGTTTGAGATTATTTAAGTTAGCAATTACCCATTCTAGTAAACAAGACAATGGATGACCTAATCGAATATAGTCGTAAGCAGTAGGCAATTCATTGAGTGCCGATGCTTCAGAATTATTGTTATTAAATAAAATTTCAAACTGTTCTAAGAATTGACTTTTAGCCAATTTTTCATCATAAATATCTAGTCGATGCGTGGTTAGATTCAACCAGCCAGTTGGCATATTTGCTAATACATCTTTAATATATTTTATAATTTTATTGTCTTGCATAAGTTAGGCTATATATAAGCTCGTAAGGTACCAATTAGATTTTTTCTTAGAGCGTTACAAGACGTTTTGTTTCATAATGCCTCTTGTTGT
Organism: Patiriisocius sp. Uisw_017; assembly: GCF_047731265.1. Classification (GTDB taxonomy): domain Bacteria; phylum Bacteroidota; class Bacteroidia; order Flavobacteriales; family Flavobacteriaceae; genus Patiriisocius. The sequence goes on from NZ_CP159835.1 coordinate 1,915,270, forward strand.
GCCTATTATTAATGCGGGCAATAAATGTGATGCTCGTTTAGTTAGCACGGAGTCAAAATTTTTTACTTTATCTTTTCATTTATAGCGCTAAATCTTTTTGATTTGGTGGACTTGGTTTAAAACCATCTCTGCATTGTTGGTAAATGGAATAGTGATTAGAACACTTTTTTAGACTTAAGGACCAAACAAGTAAGGATTATTGACAAACAGTCTAACATAATAAAATAAGTTAGCACCGGTAATAAAGTGATCTTTTGTTCACTAGGCGCGGGGTACCAAATGGTGCCAAGAATTACAGAATGAGCCATATAAACCATATTAGATCTATTATGATTGCACTCTTTAAGTTTGAAAACCATGGTAATAATGATAGCAATAAAAACCCCTTCTAGCACTCTTTAGCCAATAGTTCAGCATATTATCCAGCCGGTAATATGGAGGGTATTGAAAGAAATGTTATTTGATAAAATTTTCCATTTTTTAATCCACCAAACAAAAATAGTGAGCCAATAATATGAGCAACTGCAATGATGATATTTAATATGCCGCCTGTTTTAAGCATTCTTGGTTGTCTTAATTAATCCAATCATGGTAAATACTCCAATGGGAAGGAAAAACATCTATTGAGGTACTAATAAACCATAATAAAAACTAGCAATGATAAATGGCAAACAGAATGATAAATTTAGATATCCAATTAGTTTTATCATTTGAGTATTCCCCGTATATTTTTTTCCAAATCCTGCCGATAATAAAACATAAGAGCTTACTAAAAGAATAATGGTTGCCATATTCCAAGCACCAATCAATTGAGAACTTTTTTCAACAATTAAAGAGGACTCAACCATTGGGTTCACAAGGTCTAATTGTCCACCAATTAAATGCAGAAAGAATGTTATGAGGTTTAAAATTCCTGCGATTATCCAATATTTATTTTTTGTTCTCATATCTTAAAACTTAATAAATTGATTTATTTCGGCTTTAACTTCTGTTGTGTAATTCTTATCTTACTTTTTGTAACGCATCATTGCGTGATACCCTATCAGATATTTGTAAAATAATTGCGATTTACTAGTAGCTTGATCTTTAGTAAAGTAAATTTCAATTAGAATATTTTTGGTGTATTCAATTCTTTGATGGGCTATTTTATCAATAACTGATGGAATATTTTTATCCTTCAACGCGTATCTTTTTAGAAAAAAATTGAAATTTAAAAAAGGATCTTTCTTAAATGATAATTCAATTAATTTCACGAATGTTTCTAAAGAATTTTATCATTTGGTTAGTGGTTGATTATAATGAAGGCCAACCTTAATGCATAAGGTTGTTGCGAGGTGAATGAACTAAATTAGCAAATAAAAACGAAATAGAAAATTTAGAAGGACCCGATCGCAGCAGACTGGCCTAGCAATTTCCCAGACAATCACTTGCCCAAGCAATTAATTATACTTTGTGGCAAACGTGTTATTAATTTTTCGATAATTAATCATTTGTTAGCCAGTTATTTATTTGTTGTTATAAGCTTTTCTTTGAAAAGATTCTGCGATCCACATTCAGTATAAAATTGCTGTTAACGAGACCCTAGGGTTGTGGATGTAATTGCTGTTTTCGAGGTGTCAGTTTATCCCATTCTAAGTAATTATGGGTTGCAATAGTCGCAATACGTGGGGTCTTCGCTTGTTTTTTTATGCGGAAACATTTCTTCTTTTTTAAAATTGCATTTTTCACAGTTATAAATGAAACTCAGTGTGGAATTTGTAGGTAAACCACACAAGCTGCAGGCCAAGCCTTTTTTTATATCTGTAACTCCAAAACCTGGGATATGGCATTGTGGGCATAAAGAATTTATCTTTTCAACTAATTTTTTGGCGGCAATTTCAATTATCGCCATCCGGCTAGGGTTGTGCATTGCTCTCATATCAGTCTCAGCATAAACCCTACTAAATTTTTCATAGAGCACATTAAAACCATTCTTTAGGTCCTTTAAGTTAGTAATACCCTTGATTAATGTACTATTATCTGATTTTGATTGGCGAAGAATGAGGCCATGAGAGGGGAATTGTACTGTTTCGGCAAATTCTAAAAGTGCTTTCTCTGTTTCAATATATTTACCATCAAAATTGGTTTTTATACTGAGTTCTCTTACTATTATTTCTAAGTTATTTTTTTTGTCAATAAATATTAGAAACTCATCATTTGCACTTGCAAAAAATATGGACGGGTGAGCACCAAAAGATCCTTCACTGGCAACTCCTAAGTCACAGTCGCTGGCTTCCATGGCTAAAAGGCATTTTTTTCTTACCGTTGTTATTGGGTCAAGTTCCCTTTCTACCTCTCCTGAAAAAGTTCCTAATGCATCTGTATCAAAACTGTCATTTGTAAAACAGATTACGCCAAGGTTTTTTTCTAGCAACGGGGCAATTACCCGCTCCTTTTTGTGCTTAGTGGCAATTAATAACCGTCGGTCGTTAAATAACTTGAAACTCATTTAGTCAAGAATAATTATTTTAGTTTGTGGCTCTTTCTAATCGGTCATTTATGGCCGCACCTAAACCAATATCTGGAACCCTTTCTGCTACTATCACATCTAAATTTAAACTATCTAGCTTGTGCAACGTATTATATAAGTTGGCCGCAGCTTCCTTTAAATCTCCTGATTCAGACAAAATCGCGAGGTATTCAATACTTGAAGTGTTCATGCTATCTTTAAAACGCAACACACCAATACTTTTGTTTTCAAATTTTGCTATACATTTTTCTACATCATTTACGAGATATGTTTTCGTTTTAGGCGCATAATGCTTTGCTAACATTCCTGGTGCATTAGGTGTTGTTTCATTTTTGTTTTTTACTTTAATTTTTCCAATTATAGACTCAATCTCTTCCTTAGAAATAGCGCCTTGTCTATAGAGTATCGCTTCGTTATTTTCAAATCCAATGATGGTAGATTCTATTCCATTTTTGCAGGCTCCACCTTCAAGTATCATGGATATATTTTCTTTAAAATACGCTTCAACGTGTAAAGAGCTAGTGGGACTAATTCTATTAAATGGGTTTGCACTTGGCGCTGCTAGCGGAAAAGATATTTGTTTTAATAAACTTAAAGTAACGGGATGATTTGGAATTCGCACTGCTACGGTATCTTTTCCTGCTGTTATTATATTTGGGATGTTCGGTTTTTTCTTTAAGATTAAGGTCAAAGAACCAGGCCAAAGGGCATCTGCGAGTTTTTGAGCTTCTGCAGGAAATTCACTTGCTATTTCCGCTAGTTGTTCAATCTCGTGTATGTGAACTATTAAAGGATTAAATAAGGGCCTCATCTTTACCTGAAATATTTTCAAAATTGCTTTTTCGCTATAGATATTTCCAGCCAATCCATAAACTGTTTCGGTAGGTATAGCAACAATATCTTCTTTATTTAAGAGTTCAATTGCTTTTGAAATATCATTTGAAATAATAGTCATTCTTATTATTCTTTATTAATAAAATCTATAGGCATTCCAAAAATGCCTTCCTCAAAAACACCATTGTCATAGATCAAATTTCCATTCACAAATGTCTGAGTAATATTTGTTTGAAATGTAGTACCCTCTAGTGGTGACCAACCACATTTATATAGCAGGTTTTCTTTTTTGACGGTCCATTCACTATTCAAGTCTACTAAGGTTAGGTCTGCAAAATAGCCCTCTCGTATAAACCCTCTTTTTGTCATACCATAGAGAATGGCAGGATTGTGGCACATTTTTTCTACTATTTTTTCTAACGATATGAGGTCTTGTTTGTAAAACTCGAGCATACAATTGAGCGAATGCTGAACCATAGGCGCGCCTGACATAGATTGAAAATAGGGCTGTTGTTTTTCCTCTAAGGTGTGCGGTGCGTGGTCTGTAGTCACAATATCTATGCGATCATCCAGTAATGCTTTTAACAAACCTTTTTTGTCTTGTTCAGTTTTTATGGCTGGATTCCATTTAATAAGCATCCCTAGTCGTTCATAGTCTGTGTCTGAAAACCAGAGATGATGAACGGAAACTTCCGTTGTTATTTTCTTTTCTTGCAGCGGAATGTCATTTTGAAACAAGTGAGTTTCTGCTTCCGTAGTTAGATGCAGAATATGCAATCTGGCCTTGTATTTTTTAGCCAATTCAATGGCTCTTTTAGTCGCTTCATAACAGCCTTCAGTACTTCTAATAATGGGATGATATTTTGCGGGAATGTCATCACCATATTTTTCTCTAAAAGCCTGTTCATTTTTTTCTACGATCGCTTCTTTTTCAGAATGAATGGCGATGATGGATTTGCAATTTGAAAAAAGCTTTTCCATAGTCTTTGGATTGTCGGCCAAGAGATTTCCTTTTTTGGTAAAATATAGACCATCATCTGAAACACCAATAAACTTTGTGGTATCCATTTTTATAACGGTATCAATAGTATCTCCGTTTACACCAAGGAAGAACGAATAGTTGGCTAGTGATTTTTTTGAAGCAATTTCATATTTTTCATTTAGGCTTTCAACGGTCAAGATATTTGGGACTGTATTTGGCATATCAATAAAAGAAGTTACGCCTCCTGCTATAGCCGCTTTGCTTTCTGTGTATAAATCTCCTTTGTGTGTAAGTCCTGGATCTCTAAAATGTACTTGGCCGTCAATAATTCCAGGAAAGAGGTGTTTGCCTGCTCCATCAATTACTTTATGATTTCCTTCAATAGAAATAGTTCCAATTTGTTGAATAAGACCGTCTGACAAAAGTAGGTCTGCTATAAAAGTTTTCCCTTCATTTACAATGGTTGTGTTTTTAATTAAAGTTTTTTGATTCATTGTTTAGTTTTTGTCATCGAGTTGGTTGTTTTCGCATCAAATCAATTATTATTATGCCATTTGGATGTTACCTTGGTAATACTGTTTCGTCCCGAAATAAGTTGAAATTGTGTCAACTTATTTCGGGACGAAATAATTTTTTAAATAAAGAAAAACCAGCTAGAAGCTGGCTTTTCTTAACGTTACTTAAACGATATGCTATATAATATAAGTAACAATCAAAACAAACAATTAATCTTCCAGTGTTATTTGAATAACACTTTTCATTTTTATTTTTTTTCCTTCTAATCTTGCTTCAGAAAAGAATTTCTTTGCGATAATTTGCTGCGCCAACAATTCATCAATTCTTCCATTATCAAAGTCACAGGTGTCTTCAGTATTTCCTTCGGTTCGTGATAATCGTTGTAGTTTGTGGAAATTAATCTTTACGTTAAGCACAGAGTTGATAATATCTGAAGCTTGGTTTACAGTAAAGCTACCATCAATTAAATTAATTTTTTGTTCTGTTCTTGTGTTGTTTGATATCATTGATTCCACGGTAATTATGTTTTTAATATTCCTTACAAAGGTCTTAAATAAGATTCATTTATGTTTATTTATATTTTTAATGTAATGTATAAGTTTTGTTTATGTAAGATTGATCACATAAAGGTATAATGGCATTCCTAAGGTAATATTAAAGGGAAAAGTAATAGCAAGGGCCATTGGTATGTACAAGCTAGGATTTGCCTTGGGGACTGCTAACTTCATTGCTGCTGGTACCGCAATATAAGATGCACTTGCCGCAAGTATTGCAAATAGTAGCCTGTTCCCGACACTTTCAGTAAATACGCCACTAATAAATGCTACAGCAACACCATTTATTATTGGGATAATAATTGCAAACAAGGTCGCGAACCAACCTTTCTTTAGGAAGTCTGATAGTTTGCGACCACTTGTAATCCCCATATCAAGTAAAAAGACAGCTAAGAATCCTTTAAAAATATCAGTTGTAAAAGGCTTAATTCCTTCTGCTTGCGCATCGTTTGCAAGAAAACCAATGAGTAAACTACCCAAAATAAGTAAGACACTACCATTTGTTAATGCGTGGTTAATTACTGTTTTCATTGGGATGTTCGATTCTTTTTGGTTTTTTTTAAATATTTTAATCAATAACAATCCGACTATAATTGAAGGTGCCTCCATCAATGCCATTATTGCTACCATGTGCCCATTAAAAGGAATTCCTTTCATCTCAAGAAAGGAAATAGTAGTTACAAAAGTCACAGCGCTAACAGAACCATAAGTAGCTGCAATTGCACCAGCATTTTCAACGTTAAATTTTTGTCTTAAAATAAAATAAGTGTAGACTGGTACGATTACCGCGAGGAAAATTCCGAAAAGTACTGACCATAATATTTCTGTTGTAAATGTGCTGTGCGCGAGTTCTTGACCACCTTTAAACCCTATGGATAATAATAAGTATAGCGAAATAAATTTAGAGGAGGTTTCAGGAATGCTGAGGTCGCTTTTTAATTGAACAGCCACAACCCCTAAAAAGAAAAAAAGCAATGCAGGGTTTGTTAAGTTGTCTATGAGTAAATTTAAATCCATTGATCTTCGTTTTTTTAAATTTTGGTAAAGATGAATTCATTTATTCACATATTTTTATTTATATTTATTATCAAAAACATTAATTTTTATTATGAACTACACACTGCATCAACTTGAGATTTTTCATAGAATAGCCAAATTAAAATCGGTTACTAAGGCTTCTGAAGAGCTTTTTTTAACCCAACCCGCTGTTTCAATTCAACTTAAAAAATTTCAAGAACAGTTTAAAATTCCTTTGTTTGAAGTAGTTGGAAGGAAAATTTACATCACAGAATTTGGAGAAGAAATAGCATTGGCTGCAGCTTCTATTTTAGAAGAAGTTAGGGCTATAAATTATAAGGCACTTTCGTTTCAAGGAGAACTCGCAGGAAAATTGAAAATTTCCATTGTTTCAACAGCTAAATACGCGATGCCTTTTTTTCTTGCTGATTTTATAAAAGAGAATTCTGGCGTAGATCTTATTATGGATGTAACCAATAAAGCGGAAGTTATAAGGGCACTGGAGAACAATAACGTTGATTTTGCAATGGTCTCCACGCTGCCTAAAAAACTTAAAATTAATTCCATTAAATTAATGGAGAATCGGTTGCATCTGGTTGGAGGCAAAGATTATACTCATTCAGGAAAGTATATTTCTAATACAAATTTTGAAGAACTTCCATTAATATATCGAGAGCAAGGATCTGCTACTCGTAATGCAATGGAACGTTTTATAGCTTCACAGAAAATATCTACCTATAAGAAAATGGAGCTTACATCAAACGAAGCGGTAAAGCAAGCAGTTATAGCAGGTGTGGGGTTTTCTATAATGCCATTAATCGGGATAAAAAATGAACTTAAAAATGGCGACTTGCAGATAATTCCTGTTAAAAAACTACCCATAATATCCAACTGGAATTTAATTTGGTTGAGTTCTAAGAATATGTCTGTGATTGCTAAAGAATTTAAGAATCATATCGAGACGAGTAAGGATAGGGTTATGGACCTTCATTTTAATTGGTTCGACAAATACTAAAGGATAACGTTATTTTAGTCAGCTTTTTCTAAGACTTTGTGAGGTCATTAGTGATAGATTCTGCAAGGTTTTTTTCTTTATTTTTATTGAAGTATCTTCTCAAAACACCACCTTTAACATTGTTAACGTCAAACTCGATCACAAAAGCATTTTTATCCACTTCGTTTAGGACGCGATAGGTTTTCCTAATATCTATTCGGTTTATTACCGTGTGTATAATTCTGGTTTCTTCTTGTTTGCCTGTGCTTCCATAGCCAGAGACGCCCTTGTAAATGGTAGCGCCCACTCCCATCTCTTGTAACAGCGCCTCTTCAATGAGTGTTGCTTTTCTAGATACAATGGTAAAGCCTACAAAATCCTCAAAACCTTCAATAACTAGATCGATTACTTTGGCAGTAACGATATAGGTGAGGATAGAGTACATTGCAATTTCAGTAGAAAGTAGAACAGCGGTTATTGAAAATAAGATAATATTAAAGATTAAAATTGTAGTTCCAATTTTAATTCCCAGCCTATCATAAATAAATACCCCTAAGATTTCTGAGCCATCTAGCACGGCGCCGTTTCTAATAGAAAGTCCAATTCCTGCTCCTAAAAATAAACCTCCAAAAATAGCGATTAACAACTTATCCTCTGTAATTACAGGAAACGTTTCTAGAACAATAGAAATGGATAGTAATGCAATGGAGACGATAGATTTTATTAAAATACGTCTTGATATGGTGTAAATCCCAACAATGAGAAATGGAACGCTGCAAAGCAATAATAGGATTGAAATGTCTATATCAAACAACCTGCTTAGCAAAATTGCAATTCCTGTAACACCACCATCCAAGAATCCATTGGGCAGTAAGAATGCCTTTAAACCAATACTTGCAAGTATAATTCCAATAAAAATTTGAAGATATTCTTTTACAGAATTAATAATAAGAGGTTTATTCATCTTTTTTAGTTTTAATATTTGAATAGCCAATTTTGTTTATTTTATGATACATCAAATTGGTGTTGCGGTAAATTCTATTAATTTCTTGTCTAAAAAAGTTAATAGTATGATATTTCCAAACTTCTGGATTCTTTTCTAAATTTTTAAAACTTAGACTCAAAGTTGTTGCGTACTCGTTTTTCTCTTCCGCTATATATATATAGGTGGATATAAATCATACATGTATATCGAATTTTTAGCAATCCTAGTGGTTCCTCCATTTCCATCTGCAAATGGATGTATTCTTATTAGCTCTCATTACTCTTTTTTTGATAAAGGGTGATTTATGAAATAATTCATTTACTAGGGAAGGTGCTTCCTTAGGATTAGGACATAAATAGGAGCCTATTTTAACTAATTGAGGTCTATATTTATTAGGATGTAATATTTGAGATTCTGGAGATGTCAATCTAAATAACTGAAAAAATTGTAGTTTATTTTTAAAATTAGCCCCCTTGTTTATCTCCTGAGTTATAAATTTAAGTGTTTTGTTGAGGTTATTTACTTGCAGGGTTGCTTCTTCTTGATTTTGAGCCTCCACTGGAGCATTTTTTATGCCTAAATCCTCTTTGAAACTTTGGGCAATGCTAAGAATACTGTCTAGTAAGCCATCTGCTAAATATTTTCTACTAAAAGTTATGAGTCTATAGATTGCGTTTAATGCTGTATCTGTTAGAGCTAATCTAGATTTATTTATTTCTGGAATTGAATTATGTAGTAATATCATATTTAAAGTTTTAAATAATAATTGATACTTCCAAAAAAACGCTGTCTAGTTTGGTTTTTTAATAACAGGGTTAATGTTAGCATCCAGTCCTGTTTTTAATTTGTGCCTTCCTTAATATTTTATCAGAGAGGTTACTTGTTTTATGTATAATTTAATTAGTTAGACTAGGTTCAACAATGCCCAATGCATTATACAAATTAGCAGTGGCCATAAGATTTTTAACGAGTAGTTTATTTTCTTTTAATCGAGCATCAATTAACTTTTGTTCGCGGGAGTTGATTAAAAACAAGGAGCTTTCTCCTAAAGAAAACTTGCGTTCTTCAGCTGTTACTAAGGCGATATTATCGGTTACAATAGAATCTATTAAAAGGGTTTGTATTTCGTACGAAAGAATTTCGGCTTGCGTTGCTTCAATCTTATTTTGAAGTGCTAATGAAGTGGCTGTTCTTTCAAAAGCAACATCGTTCAATTTTAAATTTGCTAATTTAACATCACCTCTTTCTTTTCTTAAGAATAACGGAAAACTGAAGTTTACAAATGCTTTATAATTTGCAGTGTTAAAACTATTAAGTTGGTCATTTTCTTGAGTAATAAAGTTGTATTGTAAGTCTAACTTAGGTAATAACTTGTTTCTTTTTAATGCTCGGTCAACAGTCAAACCATCAATTTTTGCATCCAAGCTTTTTAGTTTTGGATGATTCACTAATAATGCATCTGTATTTGTTATTCCTTCTATTAGCAAAGAGGTTTCGAGTGTTTCAATTGTTGGTAGTTGTGGTGTTACATCATCTTGTATTTCCATCGGGATATCATTGAGCCATATAAAATTACTCGCTACTAAAGCGGCTTTTCTCTTCTTTAATGTGGCTGCTTCAAGGTTCAATTTCCGAGTTTCTAAAATGATCCTAGCTTCTGTAATATCTATTGCTGCTTTGTCTCCAGCTTCTACACTGCGTTGTATGGCTCGCAATCGTATAGTGGCATTGGCTAGAAAGTTTTGATAAATACGTTGCTCGTTAGTTGCTTCAATCCAATCAAAGTAAGCCTGGCTTGCTTCAAATAATAAGTTGTTTACCAATATATCTCTATCGGCTTTTGTTTGTTCTCTAAAAAACCGTGCTTGTTTTAGGGATGCCATTCGTTCATTGATAAGCAGTCCTTGTGCAAGAGAAAATGACACTCCTGCACTATATAAACCATCATCTGGCACTGTTAAACTAGGGTCTAAAAATGCACCCGTATTTTCTTCAAAATTTGCTTTAAACTCTACCCCATACCACGTTGGTATTTTAAAAGCGGCGTTTAGTTGATCAAAATACGCTGTATTTTTAAATTTCTTTCGGTCATAATCTACTTCAATTTTTGGATCAAAACCACCACGTGCTCTTAACAAAGTTGCCTCCCCCATTTTTAGCGTTAGTTCTGCCTGTTTCATCAATGGGTGATGCATTTTTACATAGCCTAAATACTCTTCGAAAGTGAGGGTATTTTCCACATTGGTTTCAGTAGTTTGACCTATTGAAATTTCAGTAAAACCTAAAAAACACATTAAAACGATATAGTTAAAAACTAGCTTCATTATTTCTGGACTGTTTTTGCTTCTTTTACATCAGGTTTGTAATAGTTAGGAGGGAATCCATTTAATTGTCGCCACATCTCATACCAAATAGGAACATCTTCCAGTAATGCAATTGTATAAGCTCCTGAACCAACGCGTATGTTTGGTGGCCATGGTGTTTCATCTGTATCAGGTGCAATTAGAATTCTAAATTTACCATTGCTGCTAATAAAAGTTTCAATAGCTACCACTTTACCTGCATACGTTCCAAAAGATGCATTTGGCCAACCGCTAAAGAAAATAGCAGGCCATCCATCAAACTGAATACGCACATCTTCTCCCAAGTGCATTAATGGCAAATCAATAGGTTCTACAAAGGTTTCAACCGCAAGGTCGTAGTTAGCAGGCATAATGCCTACGAGTTTCTCTCCCTCTTTAAAAGTCTCTCCAATACCTCCCATAATTGCTTTGTTGATAAAACCGTTTTGAGGTGCAGTAATATAAAGTAGTGAATTTCTAATACTATAATTAGCAGATATGTTTTCCAATTTTGAAACTTCTCCTTCTGCTTCCGCCTGGCTAGATTCTGCTGTAAAACGATCACTTCTGGCTTTGGCAATTTTCTCTACATATTCTGCACTAATTCTGTTTATTTCTATTTGTGCATTAATTACTTCATTTTTACTCGCAAGCAATTTATTTTCTTGGCCAATTAATTTTGCCTGTGTTTCTTGTAATTTTAAGCGTTTTTCTTCTACATCGGTCATTGCTTTTAACCCTTCAGCTTGTAATGTTGAATCACGCTCAAACTGCCGTGCTGCAATGTCAATATTTGTTTGTGCGGCTTTAAAATCTTCGGTGTCGCTTGTCACTTTAAAACGTGCTTGTTTTAACTTGTTTTCTGCTTGCGAAAGCTTTAATTGCCCCTCGTTAGATAAGGCTCCTACTTGATTTTTTAATTGTTTTATTTTTTCTTGATAGGATAATACAGATCTACTTTTGGCATCTCTTTGTTCGTTAGTTCGCTCTACCAATCGTGGATCTTGGTATTCATTTTTAATTTCAGAAATAAAGAGAATAGTGTCTCCTTTTTTTACAAAATCTCCTTCTCTAACAAACCATTTTTCCAGTTTTCCAGGAATTTGAGATTGTATGGTTTGTGGTCTTTGGTCTGGAGTGAGTGTTGTTAGAAAACCGTTTCCATTTACATTTTGTGTCCAAGGCAAAAGCAGTACTATTAAAAAAACAATAAAAAACGCTCCTAAAAATCTATTAAAAAGAGTGTTGTATTTTGAGATGAATATCTTTTTATACGATGCATACCCTTCTAGAGAAACCCTTTTGTTTAACTGGTTGTTAGATATATTAAGCATTGTTGCTAGTTTTAGATGTTATTTTTCCTTCTGAAATTTTTATCGTTTGGTTGCAATATTTCTTCCATTGCGGATTTCGGCTAGCAACTACAAGTGCCCAAGGTCTTTCTGAAGCGGTAAGATACTTTATGATTTTTTCTGCTTCTTCTGGCTCAAAATGTTCTAGAGGATCCTTTAATAACAATAATTTAGGGTCATGAATAATGGCTCGTGCCAAGACAATTCTTTTTGAAACAGTATATGGGATTTGTTGTCCCTCAGGATAGAGTAAAGTGTTTATACCATTAGGTTGCTCCCTAATAAAGACATCTAATCCTAAATTTCTAAGCACACTGTGTAAATGCTCTTGAGAAATGTCTTTGCGGTCAAAAATTATGTTTTCTAGGATCGTGCCTTCAAAAGGAAGCTGATTGGGTAATACTTGTCCAAGGCGGGCACGGTATTTATTAGGCCAAATACCTTTCATAGAAACGTCATTCACATATAACGAACCACTTGTGGGGTATATTAATCCTGAAAGAATTTTTAACAAGGTAGTTTTACCGCCCCCTGATGCGCCATCAAATAAAATGCGGTCATTTTTGTCTATATTAAAATCTATGTCGCTTAGTATTTCTTGCCCCTCAGGAGAGGTGTATTTTATGTTGTCTAATTCTATAAGAAAAAGATGGTCTTCTGAAAATGGATCTTCACCGTCTTGCGCCTCCAGTTCTCTATCCACTACTTGTCCTATTTTTTCAAGAGAAGTGAGAACATCATAGAAAGATTCTAGTCCTTGGATTAGTTTTTCAACTGAACTAATCACTAATAAAATGATGATTTCCGCAGCAACAAACTGTCCAATGTTCATTTGTTGGTTTAGTACTAGCAATCCTCCAATGACTAAAAGCCCTGCGGTTACCAAAACTTTAAAACCAATAAGCTGGATAAATTGCAATACTAAAACTTTAAAGTGGCTCTCACGAGCATCGAGATATTGTATCGTAAGTTCATCATTGCGTTTCATTGCTAAACTTGTGCTTCCAGATAGTTTAAAGCTCACTAATGAACGAGACACCTCTTGAATCCAATGCGCTACTTTATATTTTTTCTTAGACTCAGAAAGACTTGTGTCTAAGCCACGTTTGGCAGTAAACTTGAATACAATGTAAATGAGAAGCACCAATAGGAAGCCATAAATAATAAAGAAAGGGTGGTAAAAAGAGAGTAGTATCAAACCAAAAACAATCTGTAACGCTGCTGCGGGAAAATCTAATAGAATTTTTGAGAGCCCTTTTTGAATGGTTAATACATCAAAGAAACGATTTGCTAACTCTGGCGGATAATAATTGCGCAATTGATCGATTTTAATTTTTGGAAATCTATAGGCAAATTCAAAAGACGCTCGGGTGAAAATCTTTTGTTGCATATTCTCTAAAATTCTAATTTGCATTAACTGAAGTGCACCCTGAAATGCTACCGCTACAGTTACTAAAACGACTAATACAATCCACGATGAAGAAACTTGCGCTCCTTGAATAAGATTAATGATTGCTTGTATTCCTAAAGGAAGAGTAAGGGCAACTAAACCAGCAAAAACTGCATAATAGAATATTTGCCTGATATCTTTTTTGTCAAGTTTTAACAAACTAACAAACCGTCTCCAAGGTGTCATTATTTCTTTCATTTTATAGCGTTTATTACAAGGTGTTTATAAAAATTTACCACATCATTTTGTCCTTCTATTACATCTGTTAAAGAAGGAAGATGTTGCGAGAAATAGCGCTGGTGATGGGCTCCTTCAATTACTGTAGAGATTAACATATGTGGAAACTTGAAATCAGAATTCACTTCTAAAACAATATCACTTACCCGTTGCACCACACGTTTGTAACTCAAGTAATACCCCTTTTTATTTTCGGCATCAATATCCTTAGTATGATATGCTTTTGAAGACTCTACAATAATTATCTTGTTAAGAAGTACTTCGTTTACAAACGATACGGTATTGTCTTCAGTAACTCGTTTTGTGATAATCTTTATAGCTGAAATTAATTTTTGTTCTGATGATACAATGTTATTTGTTGTGAAAACCAACTTATATTCGATCCAACTCCAATACCAGCTTATAAGATAAACAAGCAAGGCATGTTTACTCTCAAAATAACGATAGATCGAGCTTTCATTAGAACCAATAGCAATGCCTAGTTTTTTAAAGGTAAAGGACTCAAATCCAAGTTCGTCTATAAGCTTTATGCTCTCACTCACTATTTTTTTACCCAGTGTTGTGGCTTCAGGATTCCGAGTATATAGTGCTGGACTAATGGTGATATTTATTTGTAACATTTCCATAATTTCGACAAATATAATAGTAATACTATCATAAAAAAATGTTTAACTTTTTTTTATGAAAGATAAGCTGTCGTCCCTGCTATATTTGAGAAAATACGATTTATGATGGCACTCCATGCGCACGCAGATAACGAAGCGATTCTTGTAACGATGGCCGAGTTTTTATTAATGAATAAATTAGTTTCAAGACCTTCAATTACGAGCGCTACAAAGATATCATTTAACGAAGATTCTTCAATATGCATTAGTGAAGAATATATTTTTAAATCTATATCAAAATCGGTTTTGTTTAATAAAATCAATAAAAAGCTGCGGGAACGTTTTAAGGAAAACATGCCCTTGTTATATAGCGAACTGTTAATATTGATTGACCCTTTACAACAGGATGAAATTATATCGAGCTTAGATCTGGATATACAGCGTTTTATTGTCTCTAAAAATTATTAATCTTGCTCTTTTATAGAGGCAATGTTATTTTATCAAACATTGAAACGAACACCTAAGGAGCTATAAACTAAAAGGCAAATATATGTTTGTAATAGTCCTTGATAATTCAGCCTTATTTTGTTAGTGCTAGCAGTTACAGTTGAAACAATCGCAGCAGACACAAAGAATTCGTTTAACAAGTACGCCCACCATTTATTGATTTTTCGGGTTTAATGCCCCGAGGTTTTGCCTCGATTTTTTTTAATTTGGGATTTCTTTTTTTTGTGATTTTAACACCATGTGGACTCTGCCCCGAGTTAGTTTATTAGTACCTTAGCCGCAACAATTTTTCATCTATGGATTATTTTTTAATTGCTACCGTGTTAGTGGCTCTTTCTGCTATTTTCGGATATATTAATGTTCGTTTTTTAAAACTGCCAAATACGATTGGTTTAATGCTAGTTACCATCGTTTTTACCTTGGCTGTCTTAATCTTAAGTTATTTTGATTCCACTTTATTGAATGCTGAGAAAGATATTATTAACCAAATTGATTTTAAAACAGTTTTACTCGATGGAATGCTTAGTTTTTTGCTATTTGCAGGGGCCTTACATACCAATTTTAACCAGCTTAAGGTGCAACGAGGGCCGGTGCTAGCATTCTCGACTTTGGGAGTTTTAGTGTCTACCTTCTTGGTAGGGACAATAATGTTTTATGTACTCCAGCTTATAGGTTTGGAGGTTGCTTTTATTTATTGCTTGCTATTTGGCGCCCTTATCTCTCCAACAGATCCTATTGCGGTCCTTGGAATTTTAAAACAGGCTAAAGTGCCAAAAAAACTTGAAACCAAAATCGTTGGCGAATCACTTTTTAACGATGGCGTGGGCGTTGTGGTTTTTTTAACGATTTATCAAATAGCATCACTAGGCGGCGATAATGTTTCGGTAATTGATGTTGCCTCATTATTTGCCCAAGAAGTAATAGGGGGTATTGCTCTTGGTCTTTTATTGGGTTGGGTTACGTACCGTTTGATGAAATCTATTGATGATTATGATATTGAAGTAATTATTACTTTGGCAACAGTAATGGTAGGAACGGCAATTGCCCATTATCTTCATCTTTCGGCTCCATTAGCCATGGTAACAGCAGGACTTATGGTAGGAATGGATACAGTGCGAGACAATGCTATGTCAAAAATCACAGAAGACTATGTGGATAAATTCTGGGAATTAATTGATGTCTTGTTAAATACAATTCTGTTTGTTTTAATTGGTATGGAAATGCTCGTGCTTACCTTTGAAGGCAGTTACATTCTCGCGGGACTATTAGCAATCCCAATTATTCTTTTATGCAGATTTACTTCTTTATTACTACCAATTAATTTCTTTAAAAAGAAGTTAGATTTTGTTCCCAATACAAACTTGATAATGACTTGGGGAGGTCTTAGAGGTGGGATTTCAATTGCACTAGCACTTGGTTTGACAGAAGAGATGCATCGCGAATTGTTTTTGGTAATTACCTATATTGTTGTTGTGTTTTCTATATTAGTCCAAGGACTTACCGTTTCAAAATTAGTAGAAAAACTGAAAGTTTAGGGTTCAGATTATTTTTTGTTACCACCATATTGGTTAAAAAGAACCCTAATAAATAGGAGCCTAATAATTTTATTTGGTCTGTCTTATTCTCTGGAAAGTTTTCCATTTGAAATAAAGCAACTTCGTTAATATGGTAATGCCTTTCTCTTATTAGACCGAAAGGAGATGAGATTATATGAAGTTAGTATCGTAATGTATGAGTGATTTTAATCAATTATAAATTTTTAGTCCAACGATTTTAAATATTTAGCTGCATTTGTAAGGTGTGTCTCTCTTTTTTCTATGGGCATTTTATCAAACATAGCAAGGAGCATCCCAAGACGAGGATTGCTTTTGAAAAATATTCTGTTTTTGTCCATAAAATTCCAAAATAACCCATCCCAAATGGGCTGCCAGTCGCCCTTTTTGTAATTGCTCATTTTTAAAACGTAATTGCTTCCACTTATATAGGGTTTTGTAGCAAAAAAACCGCCATCTGAAAATTGACTCATTCCATAAACGTTAGGGACCATAACCCAATCATAAGCATCTATAAACAACTCCATAAACCAACGATAGACTTCCTTGGGATCAAATTCGCAAAGCAGCATAAAATTTCCCAGTATCATTAGTCGCTCAATATGATGGGAGTATCCGGTTTTTAATGCTTTTTTAATCGTAGTATCTATGGGTAAAATCCCTGTGGTTCCATCATAAAATGACTTTGGAATTTTGCGGGTGTGTTTCCAAAAATTGGAAGTCCTCATGGGGACGCCTTTGGCTTCATACATCCCTCGCATAAATTCTCTCCAACCTATTATTTGACGAACAAAACCTTCGGTACTATTAATTGGGATATCATTTTCTTTTGCAAAGGCCAGCGCTCTTTCAACGACATAATTAGGCGATAATAAGCCCACGTTTAAAAGCGGACTCAGTACGCTATGATTTAAAAACGAATTGTGATCCACGATAGCGTCTTCATAAATTCCGAAGTCAAAAAAACGCTGCTCTAAAAATTGTTCCAACCAAATCTTACTTTCTTTAAAATTGATGGGATATAAAGGGAACTGTTCTATTTCGCCAAGATTTTTAGAAAAAGTATTCGTTACATATTCTTTTGCCTCTTTATGATATTTTGTTTCCGCCGGAAAATGAACGGGTGGAGGGGTCTTTTTTGTTGGATATTTTTTTCGGTTTTCTTTGTCAAAGGTCCAAGATCCGCCTTCGGGATCACCGTTTATTAATAATATTTCGAGTTCTTTTCGTTGCTGAATATAAAAACTTGTTTGATGAAATTTCTTTTTAGTTTCAGTGAAAAAACTTTTAAGTGATTGCGGTGTATTAATAAATAACGGGGAGTCGTGACGAACATGTTTTAATTCTGCTGCTGTAATAGAACTTTTTATGCGTTTTGATAATAAATAATCGGTAGGGTCGATATAGTGTATTTCTTCAAATTCAGTTTTAAGGTGATCAATCAGAACCCGAACATCCGCAGTTTTTTCCTTGGCTGAAACGTAACGAACTTTTATTTTTTTTGACACTAAAAAAGCTTCGTATGCCTTCATAGTACCGCGGTGAAAGGCAAGTTTTTGTTTGTGAAAGTTATATTGACTAAAGAATAAGATTTCTTCAATAATAATAAACGTGCCTACATTTTCAAAAAGCGGAGATGCTTCAAAGAGTTGATGCGGAAAGATTAGGTTAACTTGGGTCATGGCTATAAGCTTATTTATCGCTTGCTTATTTTGTTTCCGGTTATTTGTCGCTGGCGAGAGCATTTAAACCTATCAATTCCCGAATTTCGTTTCTTTAAATGTTTTTTGCTCACCCCACTGTTTACGCGTTTTCTCCATCGTTTGAAGCTGCTTTCTTTTAAGGTGCGACGCATATGAACGATCACATCTTTCTCGGTAAGATCAAACTGAAATTTGATGGCTTCAAATGGAGTGCGGTCTTCCCACGCCATTTCTATAATGCGATCCAGCTCTCTTTCAGTGAATTCTCTTCCAGTAATTTCAGGGAGTTTATTCTTCATGTTTTTGCCAGATTTGTTCAGCATTTAAGTAAAAGCTTCCTGCGAGATCAAAATTGCACTCTGATGGAGAAATGATTGAAAGAAAGGTTTCGCCAGATGCTCTGTTGTATAAATGATATACTTGACCTACGATTGGCTCAAAAGAAAATTTCGAAGCATAAATCATTTTATTGTATTCATACTCAACTATCATAGCGTCATACGCTATTTTAAGTTCAGCAAATTTTGACTTTAGTTTATGATTTACTTTGCTAATGCTTCGGTTTTTCCAAGCACTCGTATCTAAAACTTCAATGGCCGGAGCCCCTAAATTCGTAGGGTATGGCTTTAAGGAAGCATCATAAGTGTTTGATTCCTCATTAAAAACTACTAGATCTGGTTTTTTTTTAGGCATCGTTTTATTTTTTGTCTGCAAGTGCGGCGATTTTTTTCATTACCTCTTCTGCCTCTGCTGCCTTTTGATCACTCTGCTTTCGGTTCGTGGTAGAAAGTTTATACGATTCGTTTAAAAGTTGTTCGTATTTTTTTTGAAGTTGATCTTTTTCACTTTTATTTTTAAAGAGCCCAAACATAATCTTCTAATTTTAATGTTAATTGTTGTTTTTACTTTCTTTTCGTAACAATTCGCAAGGTACAATTTGTTCAACAAAACAAGTGTAACATTAGACAATTATTAACTATTTTAGTGGCGCATACTTCATGGAAAACTACTTTTAAGTTAGTTGCTCAAATGGTCAAATTGTCGTATTTTTGCACTCCCATAAACCACTGTAAAATGCTCTTGGGAACATAGAAACAGACACGTTAATTTATATCACACAATGGATATCAAAAAAAAGGATATTGATGCATTAAACGCAGTAGTTACTGTAGACATCAAAAAAGAAGATTATCAGGACAAGGTTAATAAGGTACTGAATAATTATCGCAAGACCGCAAATGTTCCAGGTTTTAGAAAAGGACACATTCCAATGGGGATGGTTCAAAAACAATACGGCCAAGCGGTATTGGTGGAGGAAGTCAATAAATTACTTCAAGAAGGACTTCATAAATTCATGACCGAAGAAAAACTAGATGTTCTTGGTAATCCACTTCCTAAAAACGAAACTGTTGTCGATTGGAACAGTGATGACTTTACATTTCAGTTTGATTTAGGGATGGCACCAAAGTTCGATGTTGATGTTACAAAGAAATCGGTAAACAATTACAAAGTGGTTGCTGATAAAAAAATGTTGGACAATCAGGTAAAAACAATTCGCAAGCAATACGGGAAACTGACCAAGAAGGACACGGTTTCTAAGGGAGATGAGATTACAGGTACCTTTACCAATGAGGCAGAAGGTATAGACAAATCCACTACTCTTGAGCTTGATTCTTTAAAAGGAAAAAAACAAATTACCGCTTTAATGGGGGCGAAGGTTGGAGATGTAGTTACACTCAAAACTAAGGGCTTGTTTGCAGATGACCACGACAATCAAAAGCATTTAGGGGTAGCTCAAGATAAGGCACATAGTCTTGATGTTGAGGTTTCATTTAAGATCGAGGAGTTGAATACACGCGAAATGGCCGACTTAAATCAAGAGCTATTTGATAAGCTGTTTGGAAAAGACACTGTAAAATCTGAAGAAGAACTAAAAGCGAAGATAAAAGAAGATGCCGAAAAGCAATTTGAGCAACAAAGCGATCAAAAAATGTTGAACGATGTTGTAGATTCTTTAATTGAAAATACAAAATTTGATCTTCCAAAGGAATTTTTAGAGAAGTGGATTCAAGTTTCTTCAGAAAAACCAATGACCGAAGAGGAGGCAAAAGCTGAATATGAGCGCAGTGAAAAAGGATTGCGATACCAGCTAATAGAGGGGAAGTTAAGAGCAGAAAATAATTTGCAGGCTACTTTTGAAGAGTTAAAGGATTATTCTCGACAAATGATTAAAGGGCAGATGGCGCAATTTGGTCAAATGGATCCTAGCGATGAAGAATTAGACAATATTGCTGCTAGAATCATGTCTAACGAAGAGGAAGTAAAAAGAATTAGTGAGCAATTGAATACGAATAAGTTAATGCACTACTTTAAAGAAAATGCAAAGCTTAAAACTAAAGAGGTCACTTACGAGAAGTTTATCAAAGAAGCTTATGAGTAAAGCATCAAAAATTTAGGTATCTTTAGGTATGTTTATTTTGAATGTGGCGCCTTAATTTATGGAGACAGTATGTTGTCCTTAACAAAAATAATTACAGATAAAAAAGATTTTAAAATAGTATGGATTACAAAAAAGAATTTAAGAATTACGCTGTAAAAGATCAAGGAATAAGCAGCACCTACTACGATAAGATAATGAGTAGTATGTATCCAGTTTCTCTTACGCCTAACATTATTGAAGAACGCCAAATGAATGCTGTTTCGATGGATGTTTTTTCAAGATTAATGATGGATCGTATTATATTTTTGGGAACTGGAATTAATGATCAAGTAGCAAATATTGTACAAGCACAATTGCTTTTCTTAGAAAGTACAGATGCATCAAAGGATATTCAAATTTATATCAATTCGCCAGGAGGTAGTGTATATGCTGGATTAGGTATTTATGATACCATGCAGTTTATCAAGCCAGATGTTGCAACTATTTGTACCGGGATGGCGGCTTCTATGGGAGCTGTTTTGTTGTGTGCGGGTGCAAAAGGAAAACGAAGCGGGTTAACGCATTCAAGAGTTATGATTCATCAGCCAATGGGTGGTGCACAAGGACAAGCAAGTGATATTGAAATTACAGCTCGCGAAATCGTTACACTTAAGGAAGAATTGTACAATATAATTGCGAAGCATAGCGGTCAAACCTACGATAAGGTTTATGAAGATAGTGATCGTGATTACTGGATGAAAGCAGATCGCGCTTTAGCGTATGGAATGATAGATGAGATTTTAACACGTGAATAATTATGTATCCACATAACTTGTAGGTGTATACTAATTGCTCATAACTAAAATTGAGTTGAGTAATTTATAATTAAAGAAAATGGCAAAAGAAGTATTAGAATGTTCTTTTTGTGGACGTAAGAAAGTAGAAACCAGTTTGCTTATTGCAGGATTGGATGCGCATATTTGTGACCGCTGTATAGAGCAAGCGCATGGTATTGTTGTGGAAGAAGCAACACATACAGGAAATACAGAGTTGAACGAAGATTTGATGCTTAAAAAACCAAAGACGATTAAATCATTTTTGGATGACTACGTAATAGGTCAAGAGCATACAAAGAGAGTGATGTCTGTTGCGGTTTATAATCACTATAAGAGATTGCTGCAGCCTAAGAGTGACGATGATATCGAAATCCAAAAGAGTAATATCATAATCGTAGGACAAACTGGAACTGGAAAAACGCTCATTGCAAAAACAATTGCACGAATGTTAAACGTTCCTTTGGCCATTGTAGATGCCACTGTTTTGACAGAGGCGGGATATGTGGGTGAAGATGTAGAAAGTATCTTAACGAGACTCTTACAAGCAGCAGATTACAATCTAGAAAAAGCACAAAACGGAATTGTTTTCATAGATGAGATAGATAAAATAGCTAGAAAGAGTAGCAACCCTTCTATTACAAGAGACGTGAGTGGAGAAGGAGTGCAGCAGGCGCTCTTAAAGCTTCTCGAGGGAACCGTAGTAAATGTACCGCCAAAAGGTGGAAGAAAGCACCCTGATCAAAAATTTATAGAAGTAAATACGGAGAATATATTGTTCATAGCTGGGGGTGCTTTTGACGGCATAGATCGTCACATTTCTAAGCGACTCAATTTACAGGCAGTAGGTTTTAGCGCATCTATGAATGAGAACAAACTAGAGAAAGATCATATTTTAAGGTACATCATACCTAAAGATTTGAAAGACTTTGGGCTTATTCCTGAAATTATTGGCAGACTTCCGGTATTAACGTACATGAATCCCTTAGATAAAGGAACCCTAAGAGCGATTCTTACAGAACCAAAGAATGCCATCATTAAGCAATATATGAAGCTTTTTGAGATGGATGGGATTGAACTTGTTGTTACCACTGAAGCACTTGATTTTATCGTAGACCAAGCTATTATATATAAATTAGGAGCGAGAGGATTGCGGTCTTTGTGCGAAGCTGTTATGACCGATGCAATGTTCGAACTACCAGGTACCGATGAGAAAAAACTACATATAACAGCAGAGTATGCTGAGGATAAACTTAATAAGTCTACCATCAAAAAATTGAAGGCAGTGTCTTAAACTAAGTTTCTTTGAGAACTTAACAGCGCCAAACACAATGTGTTTGGCGCTGTTTTTTTTTACTCACTCTTATTGTTTTATATATCGGATAAGTATTATTATTAGCGAAGGGAGTAAAAGGCCTATAAGCTGCGTTTCAACACGGCAAAAAAAAACCCCTGATCATTACAATCAGGAGCAACTTAACTTACTTAAAAATTATTATTTACGGGGCAACGATCACTTTCTTAGATCGTGTGTTTACAATATTTTGCTGCATTAATTCTGTTTTGCTTTTCAGTGTATAACCAGCTAATTGTGGGTCGGCTTTTTGGATCTTATGAGTTGTTCCACAAGAAGTAAATGTACTTGTGAAAATAACTGCTGCAAGAATAAAAATAAATGTTTTCATTATGTCTGTTCATTTATTTGAACAGTACAAACGTAACATGTAAGAAAAGGACTACCAAACAAATTAGTTGAAGTACATTAGAAACTCGTTGAAGTGTGTTTGAAGTTAGGTTGTCTCGTTAAAGCGCGTATAAACAACGATTTTCGGCGTTTATTTAGTCGGACTAATGATGTCTTTAAACGAAATGATCAATTTCACTATCCATTCAAGGACAATAATTCTTCTAAATAATCTCGTTTATTTGACAAACGAGGCACCTTGTGTTGTCCTCCTAATTTATCATTTTGTTTTAACCAATCGTAGAATAATTTTTCACGAGCTTGGTGAACTTTAGGAGCGTTTAGTGTTGTATTATTATATCGCTTTGCTTCATAATCACTATTTACTTTCATGAGTGCATTGTCTAAGCTTTTTGAAAACGCGATAAGATCTGAAGGCGGTGATTTAAATTGGATAATCCATTCGTGTGCACCTTTTTCTTTTCCTTCCATAAATATTGGAGCGGCGGTGTAATCTACAATTTCACAGTTGGTAAGTTGAGAGGCCTCTCTTAAGGCAGTTTCCGCATTTTCAATGATAAGCTCCTCTCCAAATACATTAATGTGGTGTTTGGTGCGTCCTGTTACCTTTATACGATGTGGACTTGTTGAAGTAAAACGCACTGTATCCCCAATTTTATAACGCCATAAACCAGCGTTCGTTGTAATTATAATAGCATAGTTTTTCCCTTCTTCGACTTCGCTTAACGGAATAATTTTTTCTGATGAGCTTCCGTAGGTGTCCATAAGGATGAATTCATAGAAAATACCATAGTCGAGCATTAACAGTAATTCCTTGTTGCTGTTCCTATCTTGAATAGCAAAAAATCCTTCTGAAGCATTATAGATTTCATAGCATCTAAAATTATCTCGAGGAAGTAATTTATTGTATTGTTCAATATAAGGTTCAAAACTAACGCCTCCGTGAAAATAAACTTCAAGATTAGGCCATACTTCAAGCAGGTTGTTTTTTCCCGTAGTTTCGATTACTTGATTGAGAAGGACAAGCATCCAAGAAGGAACCCCAGCTAGGCTGGTTACATTTTCTCTTATTGTTTCATCTACAATCGCCTGCATCTTTACTTCCCAATCTCCCATAAGCGAAATTTCGCTACTGGGTGTGCTGCTGTATTCTGCCCAAAATGGCATATTGTCTATTAATATAGCTGAAAGGTCTCCATATACAGTTCCGTTTTCTTGGTACAATTCCTTGCTTCCTCCAAGCCGCAAACTTTTACCCACAAAGAGCTGAGAATCTGGATTGTTGTTGTAGTACATGCATAACAAATCCTTACTTGCAGCATAATGACAATTTTCCAGTGAATCTAGACTCACAGGAATAAACTTGCTTTTAGCATTTGTGGTTCCACTAGATTTTGCAAACCATTTTATAGGTGTTGGCCAGAAAATATTGCTTTCACCGCGACGTGCACGCTCTATGTTTTTATGATTTTCCTCGTAGGTAGTTATAGGAACACGTTCTGCAAACTGGCGGTAATTGTTAATAGAGTCAAAATCATATTCTTTTCCAATCTCTGTGTTTTTTGCCTTCTGAAGTAAATGTTCAAGCAGTTCATTTTGTACATCTATGGGATATTTTAAGAAAAGCTCAATTTGATGAAATCGCTTTTTTAAAAACCAGCTGGCAATCGAATTAACTATGGGGATTGGCATATTTTTGACCTATCTTTAGGTTTTAAAAATACAATTTTTATTTTATGCAGTACAAAGGTGTTTTAACAAAAATGCAAACTGAAATCGGAAACCCTATTCAGTATTACTTAGTTTTTGAAAATGATTTTATTCATATGAACCAATTATTGAATAAAACACTGACTATCAATTTTTTGGGGTATCAATGTTTGAACTGCGAGCTACATAAAAAAATATACAGACAAGGGTTTTGTTACGACTGTTTTTATGAAATTCCGCAGGCTGCAGATTGGATTATGCGACCAGAATTAAGTAAAGCACATTTAGGAATAGAAGATCGGGACCTTGCCTATGAAGAAAAGGTACAGCTTAAACCGCACATAGTATACCTTGCGAACAGCAGCAATGTTAAAGTAGGAGTGACTCGAAAGACGCAAGTGCCCACCCGATGGATTGATCAAGGAGCGCACGAGGCAATTGAAATTGTAGAAGTCCCAAATAGGTACTTGGCAGGAATAACAGAACTAGCCCTAAAAGAATACGTGGCAGATAAAACGAATTGGCGTGCGATGCTGAAAAACGAAATTAAAGATGAAAATTTACTAGAATGGCGTGATACTTTAAAGCAATACATACCAGAAGAAGCGCGAGCTTATTTTATAGAAAACAACACAGAAACAACGATTCATTTTCCCGTACTTCAATACCCTACAAAGTTGAAAACATTAAACCTTACTAAAACTCCCGAATATCAAGGAGTGCTTAAAGGTATAAAAGGACAGTATTTACTGTTTGAAGATAACACCGTTTTTAACGTGCGCAGTAATGAAGGTTCTGTGGTTTCAATTACCGTTAAAGGATAAATGAATACTTCAGACAACATTGAACTCCAAAATGATAGGGTAATGCTGCGCCCATTAGAGGAAACCGATGAAAAAGAACTATTCAATTTTGTGCAAAATCAACCTGAAATTTGGACCTATTCATTAAAGCAGCTCAAGAATAAAGATGATTTAAATGGATACATTTCCGCAGCGATTAAAGGCAGAATTGCTGGAACTGTTTATGCTTTTGTAGTTTACGACCTTCTAAAAAAGAGCTATGCAGGGTGCACGAGGTTTTACAATATCGACCCATTTCATAAAACTGTAATGCTTGGATATACTTGGTATGGTAAAGAATATCAAGGTACAGGATTGAATATGAATGTAAAATATTTAATGCTTGGTTATGCCTTCGAAACCCTAGGTTACGAGCGTGTTGAATTTAGAGCTGATGTAAATAACGAACGCAGTATCGCGGCTATGAAAAGCATAGGATGCACCGTTGAAGGTGTCTTGCGTCAAAACTTTGCAATAGAAGATAAACGAAGAAATAGTATTGTGCTAAGTATTCTAAAAGAAGAATGGCAGGGAGCGTTGAAAGAAAAACTTTTTAATAGGATCTAAACGATTTATGGTCTACCACTATATTAAAGGGGTATTAAACTTACAGCGAATATTCCACTAATCCTTGGTTTTAATTATAGATAGCTGATGCACAATGTGTTTATTAGTTCCCGCCCTTAATCGAATCTTTCTTCTTCTTTTTACCTCCCCCAAAGAGACCTCCAAAAACATCTTTAATCGTTTCGGTAGTGCTGTTGGTGTTAGTTCCATTTTGATTAGTTGTGCTGGGAGTAGTGCTGTCTTTTGGCTTTATAATACCGTCTAAAATACCGCTCAATGCATCATTAGCTGAGTTTGTAGTGCCATTGTTTTCGTTAGAATTTCCGCCGCCTATAAGATCTTGTATAGCATTTGCACCTTGATTTATTAAATCGTCTTTTTGTTTGTCGATCAATTTCTTAGTTAGTTCTGAAATAGCTGCGTTGGTATTTAAATTAACTTTTGGATTATCAAAACTACCTGTTAATCCTATAGGTAACGCTACGGTCATTTTATCTACTTCAGCTGGATCGAGTTTGGCCAATAACGAAGTGACTTCACTCCCTAAATATTTTGCAGGCACATCCATTTTGATATTATAATTCATATTTTGATCAAAGCCGTGCGAACCGCCAGCAGTAATTTTAATTCCTTGAACATCAAAATCGAATGGGCTAACAACAATATTTCCATTGTCAAATTTGAGGTTTGTAGCGACATCTTGGACACTTAATTGGTCAAGATTTAAGAAGCTTAATTCACTCCCTAAAGCATTCAATAAAGGTATTTGTTCTTTGTTTACTTCGGCTGTCAAAATTTGTGCAAAGGCATTTCCAGCAAGTGATTTAAGGTCTGGAGTTAAATCGCTATTAAGGTTTCCGTTAAGTTTGATTTTAGTATTCATATTGCCCTGTAATCCTTTAGCAATAGGCACAAGAAATTTTAGTATTCCAAGTTTTGCAAATGATTCGTCGATGTTAATTTTACTCAAATCAAGATCCATTGCAAAGGTTGGGGTCTCGGTTTTGGTTGAAATATTTCCGTCTAGTGCAATGTCACCTCCTAGAAGACTAGAAGTGATGTTCCTGAGCCCTGCTGTTTCATTTTTAATAACAACACTACCTTTGGCATTATCCAAAGTAAGGTCGTCATAGATTACTTTCTTTGCTTGAAAATCTATCGTTGCATCTAAGAAATCTGGAATTTTTATTTTATCCTCAGCAGTACTAAGAGAAGTTTTTTCATTTCCAGTAGCGCTTTCGGATGTTTCACTCATAAAATCATTTAGGTTAAACGTATCTGATTTTAGTAAAAACCTACCTTTTAAATCCTGTTTCGCCATAATCCAAGGAATCAAATTCTGGATGGTTCCACTTGCATTAACATCGGTATCACCCGTGGTAGCATTCATATCTTCTAAAATAATGTTGCCAGGGCTCATTTTTATGGATGCATTTGAAATCGCAATTGGATTTTTGAAGGCTGCATCACTATAATTAAAACCATTTAAACTTGCGGTACCAGTTGTTTTAATATTTTGATATTGCTCCTTTTCCACAGATTGCATGTCAAAATTTGTAACGACATCTGCTTTAAAAACTCCTGTTAAATTTTGCTCCATTTCAATGGGTAATACTTTATTGATGTTTGCAAGGTTTAATGTTCCTTGAAGGGCTAAATTAATCAGCATGTTTTCGGTAAAGTCTTTTACATTTCCGCTAACATTAAAGATTTCGTTGTCTATCTTAAAGGTTATTCCTCCTATATTTAAATAGGTGTCTTTCATAAACCCAGTTGTATTAACCAGATCTACATTTATTGAAATATTACGCACTTCTTTAGGTAAATCTGGGTATTTAAACGAAGCGTTCTCGCTTCGCACTTTGATATCCATCGTCGGAATTCTTTCTTCATCTGCGATTCCTTTGAGTGTTCCATTCACTGAAAAATTTCCGGTTGTAGAAACTCCATCCATGTCCTTTACATAGGCTTTAGGAATTAATGCTAAGAAATTTTTAAAATCTGAACTTGGAGTTTTAAAGGTCAAATCTATTTCATTATTGGTCTCGTTCATTTGTACAAACCCATCAAAAGTGAGCGGGAGATCATTGATTCTTGCCTCGTTTTTAAGAAAAGAATATTTTTGATTGAATAAATCCATCTGAAATACAGCATCTAGCACGATCGCAGTCTTGTTTAGATATTCCTCACCTTCCATCTTGTAGCTCACGATGGTACTTGTTTGCGTATCCAATTGCATCGTGTCCATAGAAAAATCCCCTGTTCCTTCATGATTAAATTCAGAAAGGGTTAAGCATGTTTTTGTGCTCTCATCTGTATAAATAACCTCTGAATCATTCAGTTCATAATGCTGAAGGTCAAAAGTAAAACCATTACCAGCTTCCTCTGTGTTTTCTATGGTTCCAGGAGTGTCTTCTTTTATGGCGATATCATAATTTGCATTGCCATTAACGTCAACTTTAATGTTCAGCTTTGCTTTGTTGAGAATTATTTCATCTAACTTTATGGGGTCACCACCACCATTTAAAAGTTGGGTAATTCCCATATTTAATTTTAACTGCTGCCCAGCTACTAAAGTATCCCCTTCAAAAGGGACTTTATTAATTACACTGTAGTTGTTAATCACCAAGGCGGCATTAGGAAAGCTGCTAAAAAGACTCAAATCAAAAACCTCCCAAGCTACGGTAGCATTAAGGTTTTCGTTGATGTTCTTGACCAATAATTTTTCAAGTGAATCCTTAAAAAGGTAGGGGGCTGCCAATAATAGTATCAATAAAATTCCAACAATAATTCCAATAATTTTAAATATCTTCTTCATAATCTTTAATATTTTTTTACTATAAATGTATATGCGTCGTTTTAGTATGAATTTTCACTACTCACTAATAATTCTTCTCCTTCGGCTAAGCCAAATCTTTTTCTCAACAATCCTACCGCTAAGTATAAAAATGGGGTGTCCAATAATGCTACTAAAGTTTTAAATAGAAAACCACTTAACAATAGTCTCGTGAAAAGTTCCCAATCAATCTTTCCAAAACTACACAACAACAATAAGACAACAGCTGTATCTACAAATTGTGATAGAAAGGTCGAAAAATTATTTCGCAACCATAAATGTTTTCCTTTTGTTAAACGTTTCCAGAAATGAAATATTTGAATATCGATGTATTGCGCCAATAAGTATGCCATCATTGATGCGAATACAGCCATAGCCGTGGCACCAAAAACAGCGCTAAACAATTCGTTATTTATGGGGCTCCAAGTTGTGGCAGGTACTGCATCTGCTACGTATACGATGCCTAATGAGAAAAAAGAAGCTATAATTCCTGCGCTTACTAATTGGTTGGCTTTCCTCTTCCCATACACTTCACTAACTATATCTGTGATTAAAAATGTGATGGGATATGGTAAAATGCCTACGGAAATTTCAAAGTTATAAAGTCCAAAAAAGTCCCAATAAAAAAACTTTTGAAAAATTAAATTTGAAACTACAAGAGAACATATAAAGATGGCTCCTAAAAAAAGATAGAGTCGTTCTGCTGTTAATTGGTCTTTTATAGATTTATTAATCACTGTTTTTTATTGTCCACAAATATAATTGCGAGTAGCTTTGTTTTTCTTAATTTCGTTATAAAATACTAAGCCATCATCGAATCCAATACCCTCTATTTAAGTCTAGGAAGTAATCTAGGCAACCGCTTTGAACATTTGCAAGCAGCAGTGGATGCTATCTTTGAGCAGCTTGGTGCTATTGGTGAAATCTCTTCAGCGTATGAAACTCCAGCTTTGGGTTTTGAAGGAAGTGATTTTCTTAATTGTGTTTTGGAAGTATCTACCCAATTAACTGCGGCTAAAGCATTAAAGACATGTTTAAATATTGAAAAGCAACAAGGACGCAAATTAAAAAAAGGTGATGCCTACGAATCGCGTATAATTGATATAGATATATTGCTTTATAACGATGAGGTTATTGATAAGAGGGATTTGCAAGTGCCACATCCTAGAATGGTGGATCGGAAGTTTGTATTACAACCATTGGCAGAAATAAATTCTGAAATCATTCATCCAGTACTAAAAACATCGGTGATTAGATTATTGGCTCATACCAATGATGAAAGTACCATTATTAAACAATTGAAATGGCTTAGGAATCCTCAGACAAGTTATGATTTCAGCAAGATCAATTATATAGCCATTGAAGGAAACATTGGCGCTGGAAAAACAAGTTTAGCGCATTTAATTTCAAGAGATTTTAATACAAAACTTAGTTTAGAACGTTTCAAAGACAATCCTTTTTTACCCAAATTTTACGAAGACCAGCAACGGTATGCATTTCCTTTAGAGATGTCTTTTTTAGCAGATCGATATCAACAATTATTGGAAGATATTAATCAGTTTGATTTGTTTAAACATTGTGTGGTAGCAGATTATGATGCGTATAAATCTTTAATATTTGCAAAAGTCACCCTACAACCAGAGGAATTTAATCTATATAAAAAGCTTTTTCATTTGATGCACAAAGAACTGGCAAAACCAGATGTGTATGTCTATTTATATCAAAATACAGATAGACTTCTTGAGAATATCAAAAAACGGGGTAGAAAGTACGAGAAGAGCATAAAAGCAGGCTATCTAAGGAAAATTAATGATGGGTATCTGGAATATATCAAAAACCAACACAGCGATACTATTAAAATCATCGATATTTCTGAAATGGATTTTGTAAAAAATAGAGCAGATTATCTTTCGGTTTTAAGGCAAATTTTAAAATAAACAAGCTCATTACTCCCTGTGGCAAGAAATTTATAATGAAACAAATATTTATGATTCGCGTGTCTGGCGAAGAGTCTTGCCAGCATTTACTGCGGGGTGTATTTCACATATTTTTTGTTATGAATTAACCATAGTGTAACCTGAAACTTGGAAGCGAAACTTGCGTAATCGAAATCGAAATTTAAGAGGAACAAAGAATACTAATTTTGAGAATAATTTTCCTGCAGCGTGGTTCTCTTTGAAGGCCGTCTAAAAATAAGGAGAGTTGTTTGCAGATAGCGAGAGATTATCAAGGGGATGTTCAGCAGTGTGAATATATAATTTTTGGGAATAAGTAATTAGAAATGTTGTATGCTACAAGTGCAAAAGTACCTCCTGCCTGCTACCGACTAACCTTACAAAACAAGTCCCAAACAACAACTCCACAGCTAACCGAAATGTTCAAGGAATGCTTGGTTCCATATTGTGGAATTTCTAGTGCAACATCACTTTCAGTGACTACTTCTTGCTGTACTCCTTTAACTTCGTGACCAAAAACAATAGCATATTTTTGATCTTGTTTGGTTTTAAAATTTTCTAGTGAGATCGCATCTTCGGTTTGCTCAATGCTAGCGACAATTGTATTTTCTGCTTTTAATTTTTTGATAATGGTTAGGGTGTCTTGAATATACTCCCAATCCACACTATCAGTCGCCCCCAATGCCGTTTTTTGAATGTCTTTATGAGGTGGAGTGGCAGTAATACCACAGAGATAGATTTTCTCAATCAAAAAAGCATCTGCTGTTCTAAAAATAGAGCCAATATTGTTCAAGCTTCTAATATTGTCAAGGACTATAATTAGAGGTGTTTTTTTAGATTCCTTAAAAGTTTTCGTGTCAAGACGATCTAATTCACTGTTTTTAAGCTTCCGATTATTCATGGCACAAAAATACCTTTTTTTATACGTGTTACGATTCTCTTTGCTCTAGGATTTAAACCGAAACATAATCTTCTTAAATTCATTTTATGTTACCTTTTTTTTGGAAACAACCTTAAACATTTGCATTTTTAGACTATTATCTCATAATCACTATTGGGGTGGTACAAAACATATATAATTTGTTATAAGCCTTCCGGTTTTGGAGGGCTTTTTTTATTCAAGAAAACAGTGCTCTTGAACATCATATATGAGGGCTTATAAAATACTGACAACCATAATATTAACTAGGTATTTATGCAATTGAGTTTAGCTTGAATCTATAAAGAGTGATAATCATAGAAAACCAAACAAGTACTTTTGTTTTATTACATAAAAATATGCGCCATTTAAACAAATACAGTAAAACAGTAACCCAAGACCCAACGCAACCAGCTGCTCAAGCTATGTTGCATGCGATTGGTTTGACCAAAGAAGATTTTTTTAAACCAATTATAGGAATTGCAAGTACAGGATACGAAGGTAATCCTTGCAATATGCACCTAAATGATTTAGCAAAATTGAGTAAAAAAGGCACTAAAAATAAAGACATTATAGGTTTGATTTTTAACACTATTGGAGTGAGTGATGGAATTTCTATGGGAACACCAGGTATGCGCTACTCGTTGCCATCCAGAGATATTATTGCAGATTCTATGGAAACAGTAGTGCAAGCCATGAGTTATGATGGTTTAATTACCGTTGTAGGTTGTGATAAGAATATGCCAGGGGCATTAATTGCTATGATTCGTTTAGACCGTCCTAGTATTTTGGTCTATGGAGGAACAATAGATTCTGGTTGCCATAATGGTGAAAAACTAGATGTCGTTTCTGCGTTTGAAGCTTGGGGAAGCAAAGTTGCAGGAACCATGTCTGAAGACGAATATCAAAATATTGTTGAAAAAGCATGTCCAGGAGCAGGTGCTTGTGGCGGTATGTATACCGCAAATACGATGGCTTCGGCAATTGAGGCTTTGGGTATGGCCTTGCCTTTCAATTCTTCAAATCCAGCCTTAAGTGATGCTAAAAAAGAAGAGTCTATAAAAGCAGGAGAAGCCATGAGACTTCTTTTAGAAAAAGACATTAAGCCGTCAGATATTATTACCAGAAAATCACTTGAAAACGCGGTACGCTTAGTTACTATTTTAGGAGGTTCTACGAATGCAGTTTTACACTTTTTAGCAATTGCAAGGGCTGCTGATATTGACTTTACCCTCAAGGATTTTCAAAAAATAAGTGATACCACTCCATTTTTAGCAGATTTAAAACCAAGCGGAAAATATTTAATGGAAGATGTTCATGCCGTTGGAGGTATTCCAGCAGTTTTAAAATACCTATTAGAGAAAGGATTGATTCATGGAGAATGTTTAACCGTTACAGGGAAAACAATAGCAGAAAATTTATTTGATGTTGAAGACTTAAAAGAAGGTCAAGACGTCATTAAACCAATAGAAAATCCTATAAAAATTTCTGGACACCTAAGAATGTTGTATGGCAATCTAGCGGAAGAAGGGAGTGTCGCTAAAATAACGGGAAAAGAAGGATTGAGATTTTCAGGAAAAGCAAAAGTATTTGAAGGAGAATATAATGCTAACGATGGAATAAGAGATGGAAAAGTAGAAAAAGGAGATGTTATTGTTATTCGTTATGAAGGGCCTAAAGGAGGTCCAGGAATGCCAGAAATGTTAAAACCAACCGCAGCAATTATGGGTGCAGGTTTGGGTAAAGATGTAGCACTAATAACAGATGGAAGATTCTCAGGAGGAACGCACGGTTTTGTAGTAGGTCATATTACGCCAGAAGCACAAGAAGGTGGAACTATAGCTTTGGTAAAAAATGGAGATATAATTACTATTGATGCTGAAACGAATTCTATTATGCTAGAAGTTTCAGAAGAAGAATTAAAAGAACGCAAAACACATTGGATTGCGCCAGACTTAAAATTTAAAAGAGGAGTACTATATAAGTATGCAAAAACAGTGTCGTCTGCATCAAAAGGATGTGTGACAGACGAATTTTAAATAAATAAAATTTAAGAGTAT
Source organism: Patiriisocius sp. Uisw_017 (assembly GCF_047731265.1). GTDB lineage: Bacteria > Bacteroidota > Bacteroidia > Flavobacteriales > Flavobacteriaceae > Patiriisocius. The sequence goes on from NZ_CP159835.1 coordinate 1,949,256, forward strand.
CTCTATGGAAGTACAATCTTTGAAGTCAGAAATAAAAGAAACAAAAAATAGTATACGTATCTCTGGGAGTGAAGCTGTGGTTCGCTGTTTAATTGCTGAAGGTGTAGATATATTATACGGCTATCCTGGGGGTGCCATTATGCCAGTTTATGATGAATTGTATAAATTTCAAGACCAAATTCAGCATGTTTTAACACGCCACGAGCAAGGAGCGACACATTCAGCACAAGGTTATGCGCGTATTTCAGGAAGAGTAGGGGTTGCAATGGCAACATCAGGTCCGGGGGCAACTAATTTAATTACAGGGATTGCAGATGCACAAATAGATTCTACGCCAATCGTTTGCATTACTGGACAAGTAGGCTCACATTTATTGGGAACAGATGCGTTTCAGGAAACCGATATTATTGGTATTTCTACACCTGTGACTAAATGGAATCAACAAATAACAAAAGCTTCTCAAATTCCTGAGGTGCTAGCAAAAGCTTTTTATATCGCCAAGAGTGGAAGACCAGGTCCTGTTTTGATAGACATTACTAAAGATGCACAATTTGAGGAATTTGATTTTGAGTATAAAAAATGTACTGGTGTACGAAGTTATTTACCAGCACCAAAAGTAGATTTCTCAAAAGTGGTTGAAGCAGCATCGTTAATAAATGCGGCTAAAAAGCCATTAGTAGTATGGGGGCAAGGGGTGATTTTAGGTGAAGCTGAAGCTGAGTTTAAAGCAGTTATAGAAAAATCAGGAATACCATCTGCTTGGACTATTTTAGGTGCATCAGCATTGCCAACGGCACACGATTTAAATGTAGGAATGGTGGGGATGCACGGTAATTATGCGCCAAACGTGTTAACAAACGAATGCGATGTATTAATTGCTATTGGAATGCGTTTTGATGATCGGGTTACAGGAAATTTAGCAACATATGCTAAACAGGCAAAAGTTATTCACTTTGAAATAGATCCGGCTGAGGTCGATAAAATCGTAAAAGCAACGGTGGCTGTCCTAGGGAATTCTAAAGAAACACTAAAAGCTTTGTTGCCATTATTAAATGAGAATACCCATAAAGAATGGCATCAAAAATTTAAAGACCTGTATCAAATTGAATATGACAAAGTTATAAAAGACGATTTGTATCCTACAAAAGAAGGTTTGACAATGGGTGAAGTTTTAAAGGAAATAAATATACAAAGTAAAGGCAATGCAGCAATTGTGAGTGATGTTGGACAACACCAAATGATTGCTTGTCGTTATGCTGAATTTAACCTCACTAAAAGTAATATTACTTCTGGAGGGTTGGGTACAATGGGCTTTGCATTGCCAGCAGCAATTGGCGCTAAAATGGCAGCGCCAGATCGTGATGTTGTTGCAATTATTGGAGATGGTGGTTATCAAATGACTATTCAAGAATTAGGGACTATTTTTCAAACGAAAGTTCCTGTTAAGATCGTTGTGCTAAACAACGATTTTTTAGGAATGGTACGACAGTGGCAGGAACTATTTTTTGAGAAACGGTATGCATCAACCGATATAAAAAATCCAGATTTCGTTGCCATTGCAAAGGGCTATTCAATTGAGGCAAAAAAAGTCATTAAGCGGGAAGATTTGGCAGGAGCAGTAAAAGAAATGATGGCGTCTAAAGAGGCCTATTTTTTAGAGGTTTCAGTAGAAAAAGAAGGAAATGTTTTTCCTATGATTCAAACTGGGGCTAGTGTTTCAGATATAAGATTAAGTTAATTATGACAGCAGAAAAACAATTATATACAATATCGGTTTACACTGAAAATAATATAGGGTTATTAAATCGCATCTCAGCAATTTTTCAACGAAGGCATATAAATATTGAAAGTATTAATTCTTCAGTTTCTGAGATTGAAGGTGTTTCAAAATTTACAATTGTCGTAGATCTTCAAGAGGAACAAATGAAAAAGATCATTGGTCAAATTGATAAGCAAGTGGAAGTGATTAAGGCCTATTATCATACAGACGATGAGACCATTTATCAAGAATCTTGCTTGTTTAAAGTAAAGTCTGATTTGTTATTTGAAGAACGTAAAATTCAGAATATAATTAAGGAAAGTAATGCCAGGATTGTTACTGTAAATAGAGTGTTTTTTGTGATTGAAAAATCAGGAATGAAAAAGGAAATCGAGCTATTATATAGAGAGTTGAAACCATTTGGGATACTTCAGTTTACAAGATCTGGTCGTATTTCAGTGACAAAGCAACCAATGGAAATTTCAAAAATGCTAAAGGCATTCAACTAAAAATAAGCATCAAAAATTACAACAATGAGCAATTATTTTAACACGCTATCATTAAGAAGTCAATTAGAGCAATTAGGGAAATGTCGATTTATGGACGCTTCAGAATTTCAAGAGGGCGTAAGCATATTAAAAGGTAAAAAAATAGTCATTGTAGGTTGTGGGGCACAGGGTCTAAACCAAGGTTTAAATATGAGAGATTCTGGATTAGATATTTCTTATACATTAAGACAAGTTGCTATGGATGAACAAAGACAGTCTTTTAAAAACGCAACCTCTAATGGTTTTACTGTTGGCACCTACGAGGAATTAATTCCTACAGCAGATTTGGTGCTAAATTTAACTCCAGATAAGCAACACACACATGTAGTACAGGCAGTTATGCCTTTAATGAAAAAAGGAGCGACCTTATCTTATTCTCATGGGTTTAATATTGTTGAAGAAGGAACAAAAGTGAGAGAGGATTTAACCGTAATTATGGTTGCCCCAAAATGTCCAGGAACAGAGGTTAGAGAAGAATACAAAAGAGGTTTTGGTGTGCCAACATTAATTGCGGTGCATCCAGAAAATGATCCAGAAAACAAGGGTTGGGATCAGGCAAAAGCCTATGCTGCTGCAACCGGAGGGCATCGTGCCGGTGTGCTCCAATCCTCTTTTGTCGCTGAGGTTAAAAGCGATTTAATGGGTGAGCAAACCATCTTATGTGGTTTATTGCAAACAGGAGCAATTTTATCTTTTGATAAAATGGTCGCCGAAGGCATAGAAGCTGGCTATGCTGCAAAGCTCATTCAATTTGGTTGGGAAACTATTACGGAAGCTTTAAAACAAGGTGGAATAACAAATATGATGGATAGATTGTCTAATCCCGCCAAGTTGAAAGCGCAAGAATTATCGCAAGGATTAAAAGATATTATGCGCCCATTATTTGAGAAGCATATGGATGATATTGTTTCAGGACAATTCTCCAAAACCATGATGGAAGATTGGGCAAATGATGATGTAAATTTATTAAAATGGAGAGCAGAAACTGGAGAAACAGCATTTGAAAAAACAACCCTGACGAATGAGCATATTCCCGAACAAGAGTATTTTGATCATGGAGTTTTATTAGTTGCTTTTGTTAAGTCTGGTGTAGAATTGGCTTTCGAAACGATGGTAAGCGCCGGAATTATTGAAGATTCTGCATATTATGAGTCACTTCACGAATTGCCATTAATTGCAAATACCATTGCAAGAAAAAAATTATTTGAAATGAACAGGGTGATTTCAGATACTGCTGAATATGGTTGTTATTTATTTGACCACGCCTGTAAGCCTTTGTTAGTTAATTTTATGAAAACAGTTAAAACCGATATTATTGGCAAGCCCTTTTCAACGAAAAATGGAGTAGATAATATTGAGTTAATAGCAGTAAATGATGCTATAAGAAATCATCCCATTGAAGCAGTAGGTCAGCGCCTAAGAGCTGCAATGACTGCGATGAAAATTATAAAATCTGATGCAAAAACAGTTGATTCAGTTTTAGATTAATACTGAAATAGTACAATCCGACAATAAAAATAAACACAAGATTTCCGCAATCAATGCAGATACAAACCACATATTTCCCAACATTAGAGGCAATAGAAGCTGCTGCAAAAAAATTAAAGGGGGTTGCTTCAATTACACCTTTAGCACAAAATGTGCAGTATTCAAAAGCGTTTAGTTGTAATGTTCTATTTAAACGTGAAGACTTACAGGTCGTACGTTCTTATAAAATTCGTGGAGCTTACAATAAAATGTCTTCACTTTCTGAAGTCGAAATTGAAAAGGGAATTGTCTGTGCCAGTGCGGGAAATCACGCACAAGGCGTAGCTTTATCTTGTAAATTATTGAAGATTAAGGGGACTATTTATATGCCTACTCCCACACCAAATCAAAAAATAGAACAAGTACAAATGTTTGGAGAAAAGTATATTAATATTGTTTTAGAGGGCGATTCTTTTGACGATTCATATCATGCAGCGATGTTAGAATGCGAGCGATTAAATAAAACATTCATTCATCCCTTTAATGATAAAAAAGTAATTGAAGGTCAGGCAACGGTTGGTTTAGAAATTTTAAACCAGTCCAATGTGCCAATAGACTATGTGTTTGTTGCTGTAGGTGGTGGTGGATTGGCATCAGGATTATCGGCTGTTTTTAAAAATTTATCTCCAAACACTAAAATTATTAGTGTGGAGCCAAAGGGTGCGGCGTCTATGTTAACTTCTATTAGGAATAATAAAAATATTGAGTTGGAATCCATAGATAACTTTGTTGATGGAGCGGCGGTTAAACGTGTTGGTGATTTAAATTTTGCGATTTGTAAAGAGACATTACATCGTGTTGTAGCGGTGGATGAAGGTAAGATTTGTCAAACTATTTTAGAATTATATAATAAAGATGCTATTGTTGTCGAGCCTGCTGGAGCTTTGAGTCTTTCTGCTTTAGAGCAGTTTTCAGAAGAAATTATAGGGAAAAATGTAGTCTGTATAATTAGCGGGAGCAATAATGACATTACGCGTACTGCAGAAATTAAAGAGCGCGCGCTCCTTTATGCGAATCTAAAACATTACTTTATTATAAAATTTCCTCAACGTGCTGGTGCATTGAGAGATTTTGTTGTTGACATTTTAGGACCAACAGATGATATAACACATTTTGAATACACTAAAAAAGCAAACCGCGAGAATGATGTGGCTGTTGTTGGTTTAGAATTAAAGTCGCCTAATGATTTAGCCCCGTTAATTTCAAAAATGAAACTTTATAATTTTTATGGGGATTACTTAAATGATAAACCAGATCTGTTTCAGTTTTTAGTTTAAAACTAGCTCTAACGATGCTTACATTTGTTCGCAGAAAAGCCCTCTCAACAGCGGTTTCAAAGATTTTGTAGTTTTAAATAGGAATCATTTTCATTGTTATTCGATGTTTTGTATAATAAAATCTACAATTACACAGTATCAAGGATTATTTTTCTTTAAAGCATTGCTTAATGATATTTTTATAGAAAAATAATCCTTTTGAGGTGGTTTTGTAAATTATTTTTCATGATCTTTGTATTCACAAAGTTCCAAACTTTATTGAAGTGTTATCAAGAAAGGTGGAGGGATTAGACCCTTTGAAGCCTTAGCAACCCTCGTTGTAAGTCCGCTATATGGCGGTGTCGAGAAGGTGCTACATTCTACAATGATTTTTAATCAGCGATAGATAACGACAACCCAATATCTTTTCAAGGTATTGCAGTCAATTCTTATAACATTTTTCTAAAATTAATTATTAATAGATCTCGCTGCCAAATAATGAGCGGAGTCAAAGTAAAATTAGAAAAATGAGTACACAAAAATTCGCGACTAAAGCGTTGCACGCGGGACACGATGTCACACAAACAGGAGGGACAAGAGCGGTTCCTATTTATCAATCTACAGCATATGTTTTTGATGATTCAGACGACGCGGCAGGACGATTTAATTTGTCGGTGCCGGGATTTATTTACACACGTTTAAACAATCCAACCAATGATATTTTAGAACAACGCCTGGCGGCATTAGAAGGAGGACTTGCTGCAGTGGTTACAGCATCTGGAACAGCCGCTATTTCTACAACATTACTAACACTTTTAAAAGCAGGAGATCATATCGTAGCTTCTAGTAGTTTGTATGGAGGCACCTATAATTTGTTAAGTGTGACCTTGCCTCGACATGGGATTACAACAACATTTGTAGATCCATCAAATCCAGAAAATTTTAATAAAGTAGTTCAAGAAAATACACGAGTGTTCTTTGTTGAATCTTTGGGAAACCCTAAGCTTGATGTTCTTGATATTGAAGCTATTTCAAAAGAAGCCAAGACATACAAAGTACCGTTAATTGTTGATAATACAGTGGCGACACCTTATTTGCTCAACCCCATTGAATATGGTGCAAATATTGTCATTCATTCACTAACTAAATACATCAATGGAAACGGAACTGCCTTAGGAGGTGTCATTATAGATGCAGGAACTTTTGATTGGACAAACGGAAAATTTTCAGAATTCACAGAACCTTCAGCAGGATACCATGGATTAGTGTATAGCGAAACGATAGGTGCAGCAGCTTTTATAGCTAAAGTAAGAATTGAGGGCCTTCGCGATTATGGAGGTGCTTTGAGCCCATTTAATGCCTTTCAGATCATACAAGGTTTAGAAACCTTAGAATTGCGTATTAAAAAACACAGTGAAAATGCATTGGCATTGGCTACTTGGTTACAAGAACAACCAGAAGTTAATTGGGTTAATTATCCTGGTCTAGAAACAAGCCCCTATAAAGAACTCGCTAAAAAATATTTACCGGAAGGGCAAAGTGGTATTGTAACCTTTGGTGTTGAAGGTGGATATGATTCAGCAAAAACAATCGCAGACACTACAAAGTTATTTTCCTTGTTAGCTAATATTGGTGATACAAAATCACTTATTATCCATCCTGCAAGTACGACGCACCAGCAATTAAGTGATGAAGCGCAAGAAACCACGGGCGTTACTAAAGATTTAATTCGGCTGTCTGTAGGTATTGAAAATATTGAAGACTTAAAAGCTGATTTAAAAGAAGCCCTTGCAGTCGCTAAGGATAAGATACTTCAAAAATAAAAATAGTACAATCTTCATTACTCCTTAAAAATGGAACAATTACAATATATAAAAATAGCTGCATACAGAACGGAAAGCGGTAAGACAATCAGCATAACCTTGTCTTACCAGACTTTTGGCAAAACGTTGGGTGATGCGCCAATAGTCCTTGTTAATCATGCGCTTACTGCTAACTCCACTGTAATTGGAACTTCTGGATGGTGGAATGATCTTATAGGAAAAGGCAAATGTATCGATACTGAAATGTATACCATTTTAGCTTTTAATGTTCCAGGAAATGGCTTTGATGAAAGGCCTGAAAATGCAATTGAAAATTATAAAGATTTTAATGCTAGAGATATCGCAAAACTATTTTTATTAGGATTAGAACAATTAGAAATTGACACCCTTTTTGCAGTTATAGGAGGCTCTACAGGCGGAGGAGTTGCTTGGGAAATGGCCGCTATTAAATCAGAATGCATAGAACATTTAATACCGATAGCTGCAGATTGGAAATCAACAGATTGGTTGATTGCCAATTGCCATATTCAGGATAGTATTTTAAATAATTCAATACATCCATTATTTGATGCTAGACTGCACGCAATGACACTATATAGAACACCAGAATCGCTGACTCAAAAATTTCAAAGAACGAAGAAAGAACAAGACTTATTTAATATCGAAAGTTGGCTTAATTATCACGGGAACGCACTAACAAATAGGTTTCAATTGTCAGCTTATAAACTGATGAATCAAATATTAAGAACAGTAGATATTACAAGAGGTAGAGAAAGTTTTTTAGAAATAGCATCCAAGATATCTTCTAACATTCACATTATTACTATCAATTCAGATTTGTTTTTTAAAACAGAAGAAAACTGGAAAACATATGAAGAGTTAAAACCAATAAAGGACAATGTAACGATTAATGAGATTAAATCTATTCACGGTCACGATGCTTTTTTAATAGAATTTGACCAGTTGACAACCATGTTAAAACCAATCTTTCAGAAAAAAAAAGACCCTTTAGATCTATTTAATAACAACTGCTTGAAAACGTATATATGAGTGTGGCTAAAGAGATAACACAGCAAAAAACAAACCTATATTCCTTAAAAAAAACCGATGTTAATATAATTGCTTTAGGTCACGGATTAGTGGGAGGAGCATTAATCAAACAAATTTTAGCGAAGCAAGAATCCTTATTAGAACGTAAAGATCTTAATGTGAAGATTATTGCCGTGGCAAATTCGACTAAATTGCTTTTAGCGCCAAACGGAATCAAAAGAAATTGGCTATCAGAAAAGCAAGTGTATGGAACACAATATTCAGTGCAAACGCTTATAGATTTTGTAGCATTGCACCATTTTGAGAATGTAATTGTTGTTGATAATACAGCAGATGATGGCATTGTTAACGAGTATACCACTTTTGTGAAAGCTGGATTTCATTTAGTATCGTCAAACAAAAAAGGCAACACACAATCCTTATATTTTTATAATAATTTACGTCAAACACTACATGTAAATAATAAAAAATATTTGTATGAAACTAACGTTGGAGCTGGGTTGCCGCTTATTGACACCATTTCATTATTGCATGCTAGTGGAGAAAATATCACCAAGATAAGAGGTGTTTTTTCGGGCTCGTTGAGTTATATTTTTAATGCGTTTGGCAATGGTAATCTGTCTTTTAGTGAGGTGCTTGGTCGCGCTGTTAAAAAAGGGTTTACTGAGCCAGATCCACGCGAAGATTTAAATGGTAATGATGTGGCTAGAAAGCTATTAATCCTTGCAAGAGAATTAGATTTACACAACGAATTGGAAGATGTGAAGGTTGAAAGCTTGGTGCCAGAAAGTTTGCGAAATAGCGCAAAGGAAGAATTTTTAAACGCGTTAAATCAACTAGATATTCCCTTTAAAATTAAAAAAGTCAATTGTCCTAAAGATAAAGTGTTGCGTTATGTAGCAGAGCTTTCTGGTAACCTTTCAAAAAACGACGGTGCTGTCTTAGAAGTTAAGTTGGTTCCAGTTTTGAGGAATTCAGCTATCGGACAGCTTAGTGGAAGCGATACGATTTTTGAAATTTACACTAAAAATTATGGTAAAAACCCAATTGTAATTCAAGGTGCAGGTGCTGGAGCAGAGGTGACTGCGAGAGGTGTATTTGGAGATATTTTAAGATTGAGTTCCAAGTTGAATTAATGATTAAAAAAAAGTCGTGATTCGTATTCCTTGCAGAGAGGGAAGCGAACGATCGCGAGTCTTATTAGGAACAATGAATAAAATATGAAGAACACCAATAAATTAAACCAAGCAATTGCCCAAAGAATCCTTGTCTTAGATGGCGCAATGGGTACTATGTTGCAACGCTATAATTTTAGCGAAGAAGATTTTAGAGGAGAACGTTTCAAAGAATTTCACACATCCGTAAAGGGAAATAATGACTTGCTTTCTATAACGCAACCCAAAGCAATTGCAGAAGTGCACGCCAAGTATTTTGAGGCAGGAGCAGATATTGTGGAGACGAATACATTTTCAGCAACCACAATTGCCATGGCAGATTATGATATGGAAGATCTCGTCTACGAACTCAATTTTGAAAGTGCTAAAATTGCAAGGAAAGTGGCAGATGCTTTTACGGCAAAAGAGCCACACAAACCTCGTTTTGTTGCTGGCGCAATGGGTCCTACAAACAAAACAGCGAGCATGTCACCAGAGGTGAATGATCCTGGCTTTAGAGCTACTTCTTTTGAGGAATTGCGAAAAGCATATAAGCAACAAGCGGAGGCGCTATTGGACGGTGGTGTAGATATCCTTTTAGTGGAAACTATATTTGATACGCTAAACGGAAAAGCAGCATTATTTGCTATTGAAGAAGTGAAAGAGGAACGGAATATCGAAATACCAATCATGGTGAGTGGCACTATTACAGATGCTTCTGGAAGAACTTTATCTGGTCAGACTGCGGAAGCCTTTTTAATCTCAATTTCACATATTCCTTTATTAAGTGTTGGATTTAATTGTGCCTTAGGAGCAAAACAATTAACACCTCACTTGGAGGTGCTGGCTAGGAAGTCTGATATGGCAATTTCAGCATATCCCAACGCAGGTTTACCAAATGCTTTTGGGGAGTACGATGAAAGTCCTGAGCAAATGGCAGCCCAAATCCGAGAATATTTAGATAAAAAGTTAATCAATATTATAGGTGGATGTTGCGGTACAACGCCACCTCATATTAATGCAATTGCTGAAATGGCAAAGGAATATAAACCAAGACAATTGGAGTTAATCTCAAAATCGGAACCCCTTTTTAGCTAAGAAAAGGACATCTTTTGAAGTCAAAAATGAAATCGAAATCGAAATTAAAATATATTAAAAGCTCACCAACAGAGCTCTCTCCTTCAAAGGGCGCTAGAGCGGCTGCTCGTTAGAGTAAGCAACAACGAATCAAAATCAATGTCAAAAAAGAAAGAAACGAAAAATACTAATACTACGAAGGCGAAAGTTCTCAAGCTCTCAGGCCTTGAACCTTTAGTAATAACCCCAGAAAGTAACTTTATCAATGTTGGTGAACGTACTAATGTGGCTGGGTCCCGAAAGTTTTTACGTCTTATTAAAGAAGATAAATTTGAAGAGGCCATAGCTGTAGCGAGAGAGCAAGTAGAAAATGGAGCGCAGATTATAGACATCAATATGGACGACGGTCTCATTGATGGTAAAGAAGCGATGGTTCGGTTTTTAAACCTGATTATGGCAGAGCCCGATATTGCACGTGTCCCCATTATGATAGATAGTTCAAAATGGGAAATTATTGAAGCTGGACTTCAAGTGGTACAGGGAAAATGCGTGGTAAATTCTATTAGTTTAAAAGAGGGCGAAACTCAATTTATTCACCAATCAAAACTAATTAAAAGATACGGCGCGGCCGTCGTTGTTATGGCTTTTGATGAAGTTGGCCAAGCAGATAATTTTGCTCGCCGTTGCGAGATTGCAAAACGCTCTTATGATGTTTTAGTCAATCAGGTTAATTTTGCTCCTGAAGATATTATTTTTGATCTCAATATTTTCCCAGTGGCTACGGGTATGGACGAGCATCGTAAAAATGCAGTAGATTTTATCGAGGCTACACGCTGGGTAAAAGAGAATCTTCCCTATTGCAATGTGAGTGGTGGAGTGAGTAATGTGTCGTTTAGTTTCCGCGGAAACAATCCAGTGCGGGAAGCAATGCACTCTGTGTTTCTATACTACGCTATAAAAGCAGGAATGAATATTGGGATTGTCAACCCATCAATGTTAGAGGTGTATGACGAGATCCCAAAAGATTTACTGGAGCGCGTTGAAGATGTAGTGCTGGATAAGAGAGAAGACGCAACAGAGCGTTTGTTGGAATTCGCCGAAACTGTTATCGGTACTGCAAAAGAAAGTACTAAAGATGAATCTTGGCGCGAAGAGCCATTACAAAACCGAATTACCAGAGCACTTGTTAAAGGTGTTGATGAATATATTATTGAGGATGTAGAACAGGCACGGCAGGAAGCTACTGCCCCTATTGAAGTAATCGAAGGTAATTTGATGACAGGAATGAATGTGGTAGGTGATCTTTTCGGAAGCGGAAAAATGTTTCTGCCGCAGGTGGTTAAAAGTGCGCGCGTAATGAAAAAAGCAGTTGCCTATCTAGAGCCGTATATCGAAGAAGAAAAGAAAAAAAATCACGCTTTAAATTTGTTGACAGATAAGGATGCAAAATTACAACAAGTAGGAGCAGGAAAAATATTAATGGCTACGGTAAAAGGGGATGTTCACGATATTGGGAAGAACATTGTTTCAGTGGTTTTGGCCTGCAATAACTATGAAATTGTCGATTTAGGCGTAATGGTTCCACCAGAAAAAATAATTGCAGAGGCAAAAGCGCATCAAGTAGATATTATTGGTTTGAGTGGTTTGATAACTCCCTCTTTAGATGAAATGGTTTTTTTGGCAAAAGAAATGCAACGTCAAGATTTTAAAGTGCCTTTACTCATAGGAGGTGCTACCACGAGCAAAGCGCACACAGCAGTAAAAATAGACCCGCAATATAAATGTGCAGTGGTGCACGTAAATGACGCGTCACGCGCAGTTACAGTGGTTGGTAATTTACTACAAAAAGAAAAAAAAGAAGGCTACAAAACTGCATTAAAAGAGGACTATGCGCTGTTTAGAGATAAGTTTTTAGGACGTCAACGCACTAAGGAATACCTGACTATTGAAGCTGCTAAAAAAAATAAATTTAGCATTGATTGGTTGCAGACTGAGGTTTCAAAACCTAATGAGCTTGGCGTCCAAATAGTAGCTGATTTTGATATTACATTACTGCAACCATTTATTGACTGGTCGCCCTTTTTTAGGAGCTGGGATCTTCATGGGAGATATCCAGATATTCTCAAAGATGAGGTGGTAGGCGCTCAAGCTACAGAGCTTTTTGAAGACGCTCAGGTTATTTTAGAAAAAATAATTTCAGAAAAACTATTAAAAGCAAAGGCAGTCTTTGGACTCTTTGAGGCAAATACAATTAATGACGACGATATAGAATTGAATTACAATTTTAGCTCGAACGCTGCCGATAACTCTAATAAAAACCCAATTTTTAGAACCCTGCGCCAGCAATCTAAAAAAGCAATAGGACGTCCTAACATAGCCTTGGCAGATTTTATTGCGCCAAAGGAAACAGGAATAAAGGATTTCATAGGTTGTTTTTGTGTTTCTACGGGCTTTGGCACTAAAGAACTCGCAGATAAATATGAAAAAGAGCTTGACGATTATAATGCTATTATGGTAAAAGCTTTAGCCGATAGATTGGCGGAAGCGTTTGCTGAATATTTGCATAAAGAAGTAAGAACTAAACATTGGGGATATGCTGTTAATGAAACATTAACCAACCAAGATTTAATCAAAGAAAGTTACAAAGGAATACGGCCAGCACCGGGGTATCCAGCCTGTCCAGACCATTTAGAGAAAGAGACCATTTGGGAGGTGTTAAAAGTGAAAGAAAACATAGCGGTGGAATTGACTGAAAGCCTTGCAATGTGGCCAGCGGCTTCAGTGTCAGGGTATTATTTTGGAAACCCTGAAGCGCGTTATTTTGGTTTGGGTAAAATTAAAGAAGATCAAGTGGAAGATTTCGCAAAGCGGAAAGGAATTTCAGTAGAAAAAGCAACCAAATGGTTGGCACCTAACATTGCAGACTAAGAATCGAATTTGAAGATGAATACGAAAAATAGCATGAGTGACACGAAAATATTGAATAATCAACAGATTGCATCAGAGTATAACAAAAAAGCAAAGAAGATTAATAAAAGAAAAGTCCGTGTACTCAGCGGAGCCGAAGTATGAAAGTAACAGAACACATAAAAAATGCGAACGGGAAAACTCAATTCTCTTTTGAAATTTTGCCGCCTTTAAAAGGTCAAAATATAAACCAGATATTCAAAAATATTGATCCTTTAATGGAATTCAAACCTCCATTCATAGATGTTACCTATCATCGGGAGGAATATATATACAAAGAATTGGAAAATGGTTTGTTGCAAAAAAAAGTGGTGCGTAAACGCCCTGGAACCGTAGGGATTTGTGCAGCAATACAAAACAAATACCAAGTAGATGCGATACCGCATATTTTATGTGGTGGTTTTACTAAAGAAGACACAGAAAATTTTCTGATTGATTTGGGGTTTTTAGGGATTGATAATGTGATGGCTTTGCGAGGGGATGCTGTTAAAAGTGAAACCTATTTTGCGCCTGAGAAAGAGGGTCATTCATATGCAAGTGATTTGGTCGAACAAATTTCAGAATTAAATAAAGGTCAGTATCTAGATGCTGAAATTCAAAATCAGGCAGAAACTAATTTTTGTATTGGGGTCTCAGGGTACCCAGAAAAGCATATAGAGGCGCCTAGTCTTGATAGTGATATTCATTTCTTAAAAAAGAAAATTAACAATGGCGCTACCTATATAGTAACACAAATGTTTTTTGATAATTCCAAGTACTTTGCCTTTGTGGATAAATGTCGATCCGCAGGAATTACAGTACCTATTATACCTGGTCTTAAGCCTTTTGCTACAAAAAAACAACTCAATTTAATTCCGCATCGTTTTAGTCTTGAGTTGCCAGATACTTTAATTGTTGAGGTAGTGAAGTGCAAAAACAATGCTGCTGTTCGTGAATTGGGGGTGGAGTGGTGTTTGCAGCAAAGCAAGGAACTTATTGCTGCTGATGTGCCTTTTCTACACTATTATTCTATGGGGAAAAGTGATAATATTTATGCGGTAGCGCAATCGCTATTTTAGGGGTTTAGCAATAAATGGAGATTGGTATAATTTTTTAAGTTTTGAATAGTTTGTATTTAAAAATGAAATTGGATTTCTTTTTTATAGAAAGTAAGGTTGCGATTTCAAAGTTGAAAAATGTTTATGAAGCTGATTAAAAGGATTTAAATTAGATTTGGAAAACTCGAATACTTTTTTGATATTTACAGTATAATGATGGATAAATTTACAATTACGATAATTACAACGCTACCCATTTAGGTAAGGTTGTATGTTGTCTTTTAGATATGTAGCCTTTCTTTTTTTAGAAAGGTTTTTTTATTATAATAATTAAGCAAATGAAAGTATTAAAATTTGGTGGCAGTTCTGTCGCAACTGCAGATAGCATTAAAAAGGTTTGGAATATCGCAATAGAAGCCGCAAAAAATGACAAAGCGATCATTGTGGTCTCTGCATTTGGAGGTGTTACAGATTTATTGCAGCGCGCTGGTGAACAGGCAAACCTAAAAGATGAAACCTATCTAAAAACGTTGAGTTTAATCTCAGAACGTCACCATGCAGAGGCAACACAATTAAAATTGTCTGACACTGCTATCAATCATTTGGAGGATTTATTGGAGCAATTAAAAAATATTTTACAAGGTATTTACTTAATCAACGAGTTTTCTGATAAAACAATAGATAAGGTGCTGAGTTATGGAGAACTATTGTCTGCTTTCCTTATTTCTGAAATGAGCAACATTCAAGATATTTCGGTTTCATTTAAAGACAGTCGGGAATTATTAAAAACAGATGTCAATTTTACGCGAGCGGATATTTTACAACCTACAACAGATACTTTGATTCAAGAATATTTTCGGAGTGATATATCGCAATTAACAATTATGCCGGGTTTTATTTCAAGCACGGTCAAAGGGGAAACGACAACTTTAGGAAGAGGAGGCTCAGATTACACAGCAGCAATTTTAGCGGCTGCGCTTGATGTTAAAATACTAGAAATATGGACTGATGTAAGCGGCATGTATACTGCAAATCCTAAACTTGTCGCGCAAGCATATGCCATTCCAGAAATTTCATACCACGAGGCAATGGAATTATCTCATTTTGGCGCAAAAGTATTATACCCTCCTACTATAGTGCCCTTGTTGCAAAAGAATATTCCTATAATGATCAAAAACACTTTTGAACCTTTAGAAGGAGGAACTCTTATTACTGACTCTTCTCATAGCAAGAAAAAACCAGTAAAAGGAATAACGCATTTAAGTAACATTGCGCTGCTTACTCTGGAGGGGAATGGAATGGTAGGAATTCCAGGAATCTCAAAACGACTTTTTGAAGCCTTATCTGCGGTGAAGGTGAATATCATTTTAATTACACAAGCATCATCTGAACATTCTATTTGTGTAGCCGTTGATGCCGTTGATACTGAACGTGCATCAACAGCGATTGATACAATGTTTAAATATGAAATAGCCAGCCAAGAGCTACAGCCTACTATTGTGGAGCATGATCTCGCAATCATTGCAGTAATAGGTGATGGGATGAAAAATCATCAAGGTATTAGCGGTGATATGTTTAGTGTTTTAGGTAATAATAATGTGAATATTCGCGCGATAGCACAAGGGGCTTCAGAGCGAAATATTTCTGCAGTAATTGCTAAAAAGGATGTGACTAAAGCATTAAACGTATTGCACTATCGCTTTTTTGAGAAACAGATAAAAACCATAAATCTTTTTATTGTAGGTGTAGGAAATGTAGGTGCTCGATTACTTGCTCAAATTGCACAGCAACAGGCTTATTTACTGGCGCATTTAATGTTAAAGATAAACGTGGTGGGTTTGAGTAATTCTCGCAAAATGCTTTTTGATTCGAACGGCATATCTTTAGATAACTGGCAAGAGCAATTAGATAATGGTCAGTCAAATAAAGACGATGCTTGGTTCAAAAGCATTTGCGAGCTCAATTTGGCTACTAGTGTTTTTGTTGATATTACTGCGAATGACACGGTAGCGGCCGGTTATGGTCGTTATTTAAAACAAAGTATCGCCGTAGTGGCTTGTAATAAAATTGCAAGTTCTAATAACTTCTCGAATTACAAAGAATTAAAAGAATTGTCTAAAAAATACCATACGCCTTATTTATTTGAAACCAATGTTGGGGCTGGTTTACCAGTTATTAACACCCTTAATAATTTGATAAATTCTGGTGATCAGGTTACTGAGATCCAAGCAGTACTTTCAGGAAGTCTTAATTTTATATTTAATAATTTTAATAAAGAACGTTCTTTTTATGATGTGGTTCTTCAAGCGCAACAGGAAGGCTACACAGAGCCTGACCCACGAATTGATTTGAGTGGAGTAGATGTCGCAAGAAAAATCGTCATTTTAGCAAGAGAAAGTGGTTATGAGATAGAAATGGATGAGATAGAAAACAAGTCCTTTTTGTCAAATTCTGGTAATAATGCAGATAGTGTACCCCAGTTTCTAGCAACACTAAAGACAGATGCGGCGCACTATGAAGCATTATTTAATAAGGCGGAAGGAAATAGTAGCCGGTTAAAATATGTAGCGTCATTAAAAAATGGAAAAGCAAGTGTTGGTCTTCAAGAAATTCCAAAATCACACCCGTTTTATAATTTAGATGGTAAAGATAATATTGTGTTATTTTACACAAATCGTTATGTGGATCAACCATTGATTATTAAAGGAGCTGGAGCTGGAGCAGATGTAACGGCTTCAGGGCTTTTTGGAGATATTATTAGTTTAAAAAATGTATAGTGGATAAGATAAAAATTTTTGCACCAGCTACCGTAGCGAATGTTTCCTGTGGTTTTGATGCAACGGCATTTGCGCTAGAAAATCTGGGCGATGAGATGGCGTTCACAAAAAATACTAGTAAGAATGTAACGATTTCAAAAATAGAGGGCGCTAAGCTACCCTTTAAAACCAATAAGAACGCGGCGAGTTTTGTTGCAGATGTGATGTTAAAAGAAAGCAATGCAGACTTTGGAGTGGCTATAGAAATCAATAAAAAATATAAACCAGGAAGTGGATTAGGCAGCAGCGCAGCCAGTAGTGCAGGAGCTGCATTTGCTATAAATGAGTTACTAGGATCACCGTATTCTAAAACCGAACTCACAAAATTCGCTATGCTTGGCGAAGAAGTTGCTTGTGGATCGCAAATAGCTGACAATGTTTCAGCAGCAATTTTTGGAGGATTTGTGCTGGTGCGATGTTATGACCCCCTCGATATTATTGCAATACCAACACCCGTTGATTTATGCGTAACCATATTACACCCGCAAATTGAGTTGCTAACAGAGGAAGCTCGTACTGTTTTGCCTGAAAAAGTACCCTTAAAAACAGCGGTTGCACAGTGGGCAAATGTAGGCGGTTTGATAAGCGGGCTCCATACGTCAGATTATGATTTAATTGCTCGATCTGTGCAAGATTATATTGTAGAACCCTTGCGCAAAAAAATGATTCCTCATTTTGATGCTGTAAAAGAAGCAGCGCTCTCAAATGGTGCGCTGGCAGTTGGTATCTCTGGTTCTGGCCCTTCCATTTTTATATTGTCAAAGGGGGAGTTACAGGCAAACTATATTGAAAAGATAGTAAACAAAACATATCAAAATAAAGACATTAAATTTATAACCTATGTTTCAAAAATAGGGAGTGAAGGTGTTAGGAAAATTTAAAAAATGCAGTATTATAGTTTAAATCACAAAGCTCCTCGAGTGCTCTTTAAGGAGGCAGTAATTAAAGGATTAGCCCCAGATAATGGGCTCTATTTTCCTTCGGAAATAGTGTCTTTTGATGATTCATTCTTCGTTGATATCCTAGATATGAGTCACGTGGAAATTGCTTTTAATGTTATCAAGCCCTATGTGGGAGATGATATTCCAGATGCCGTTTTAAAAGATATTTTAAAAGATGTTTTAGATTTTGATTTTCCGGTTGTGGAGATTAAGGAAAACATATATGCATTAGAATTGTATCATGGCCCTACACTAGCTTTTAAAGATGTGGGCGCTCGTTTTATGGCACGATGTCTCGGGTATTTTAATGAAAAAAACGCACAGAAGGAGGAAGTCACAGTGCTTGTGGCTACCTCTGGTGATACAGGAGGTGCGGTGGCTAGTGGTTTTTATGAAGTGCCTGGTGTTGAAGTGGTGATTTTGTACCCTAGTGGTAAGGTGAGTGAAATTCAAGAAAAGCAATTGACCACGATGGGCAAGAACATTAGTGCTATTGAAGTAGAGGGTACATTTGATGATTGTCAAGCGATGGTTAAAAAAGCTTTTTTAGATGGAGACTTTAAAGGAAAACGAAGGCTTACTTCTGCAAATTCTATCAACGTAGCGAGATGGTTACCACAGATGTTTTATTATTTCTTCACCTATAAAACATTGAAAAAGCATAATAAAGAAATTGTTTTTAGTGTTCCAAGTGGAAATTATGGAAATATATGCGCGGGAATGATGGCACAAAAAATGGGACTGCCCATAGCTCATTTTGTAACTGGAACTAATGCGAATAATACAGTGCCTCACTATTTAAAAGCTGGAGATTATATAACAAAACCCAGTGTGGCGACTATTAGTAACGCTATGGATGTTGGCGCTCCCAGCAATTTTATACGTATTCAAGAAATATATAATAATGATATTACTTTCATACGATTAAATCTTTCGGGATATAGTTTTACAGACGATGAAACACGCAATGTAATGCAATATTTATTTAAGGAATATAACTATATTTCAGATCCGCACGGGGCCATTGGTTATGCCGCCCTAGAGAAATATGTTGCTGCTAGACAGCAGGAGTTTATAGGGGTGTTTTTAGAGACTGCCCATCCTGTGAAATTTTTGGACGTATTACCACTAAGCTTAAAGAAAGAGGTTCAAATTCCTGAGAGTATTCAACAAATTTTAAATAAAAAAAAGAGTGCAAAGCGAATTGCAGCATATAGTGAACTGAAAACGTTTTTGTTAAAGTAAATGCTCCTTATCAAAAGCAACCTGTTTTAATACCTCAC
Organism: Patiriisocius sp. Uisw_017; assembly: GCF_047731265.1. Taxonomy (GTDB): domain Bacteria; phylum Bacteroidota; class Bacteroidia; order Flavobacteriales; family Flavobacteriaceae; genus Patiriisocius. Next base: position 1,968,494 of record NZ_CP159835.1, read on the forward strand.
ATGCTCGCACCGTAGGATGTTAATAACTCACTGATCTTCACTCTCAGAAATTCAAATTTTTGGAATAATAGGCTGTTTTTGAGCTAGCCGAACTGCTTTTGTTGATAAATCTGCATTTTCAGCGGTAAAAAGTGCATAACTCCTCAACCTAACCACTTCAGAAACCTTAAGGGTTTGACTATTTTTATACCCCATTAATACAGATTAGTCCGCGGTTATTGAGCGGAGCCGAAATATGAGCAAGCCAAAAAAAGTGACGCCCTTAATGAAGCAATACAATACCATCAAGGCAAAATATCCTGATGCGTTGTTGTTATTTCGTGTTGGTGATTTTTATGAAACTTTTGGGGAAGATGCAGTGCGTGCTTCGGGAATTTTAAATATTACCTTGACCGCTAGAAATAATGGCGGCGAACAAACACCGTTGGCTGGTTTTCCTCACCATTCTTTAAATACCTATTTACCTAAATTGGTAATGGCGGGTTGTCGTGTTGCTATTTGCGATCAATTGGAAGATCCAAAAATGACAAAAACGATTGTTAAACGTGGGGTTACCGAGTTAATCACTCCTGGTGTAGCGCTTAATGATGACATTTTACAGTCTAAAACAAATAACTTTTTAGCTGCAGTACACTTCAATTCGCGCGCAGGCGATCGTCTCTCCCAGAGTGCTAAAATTGGAGTTTCTTTTCTGGATATTTCTACAGGAGAATTTCTAACTTCAGAAGGTTCTCCAGAATATATTGATAAAATATTACAAAATTTTAATCCGTCAGAAGTACTCTTCAGTAAACAAAAACGCAAACAATTTTCAGATACTTTCGGAGATAACTTTCATGTGTTTCATTTAGAAGATTGGGTCTTTCAGAAAGACTATGCTTTAGAAACACTCAACAAGCATTTTGACACTCAAAATTTAAAAGGTTTTGGTATTGATCATCTAGAAAATGGAATTATAGCCGCAGGAGCCGCATTGCATTATTTAGGAGAAACACAGCATAATAAACTACAACACATCACAAAGGTCTCGCGTATTGCTGAAGATGAATACGTGTGGATGGATCGGTTTACTATAAGAAACCTAGAGTTGTATCATAGCAATCATCAAAATGCTGTTACGCTATTAGATGTGATAGATAAAACCATTTCTCCAATGGGTGGGCGTTTGTTAAAACGCTGGATGGCACTACCGCTAAAAAGTGTTGAAAAAATTACACGCCGCCACGAGGTAGTTAGTTATTTACTCGAGAACGTTTTAGTACTTGACAAAATGCAAACTAATACAAAGCGCATCGGAGATCTAGAGCGTCTTATAAGTAAGGTGGCAACGGGAAAGATAAGTCCGCGAGAAGTTATTCAGTTAAAAAACTCCCTAGAAGCCACTGTACCTGTTAAGGCATTGGCTATAAATTCTAACAATGAATCACTTCAGATAATTGGTGAGCAATTAAATGAATGTGAAACGCTTCGGAATAAAATAAAAGAAACCTTGAATGAAGAAGCGCCTGTAAATATTTTAAAGGGCAGTGCAATCGCCAATGGGTTTCATCCAGAATTAGATGATTTACGGGCCATTGCAACTGGAGGTAAAGAATATCTGAATCAAATGCTCAAAAGAGAAACTGAAAGAACAGGTATCACCTCATTAAAAATTGCGAGCAATAATGTTTTTGGGTACTATATAGAAGTTCGAAACACTCATAAAGATAAAGTGCCAGAGGAGTGGATTAGAAAACAAACGTTGGTAAACGCAGAACGATATATTACAGAAGAATTAAAAGAATACGAGACTAAAATTTTAGGTGCCGAAGAAAAAATTAGTGCCTTAGAGCTGGAGATCTTTTCTAAATTAGTCACATGGATGCTTCAATATATTTTACCTGTGCAGCAAAATGCGAGATTAATTGCAGAAGTCGATTGTTTGTCTTCTTTCGCGGTGCAAGCGAAATTATCAAACTATACACGGCCATTATTTGATGAAAGCACAGATCTTGATATAAAAGAGGGTCGCCATCCTGTTATCGAAAAACAGTTACCTCCAGACAATCCGTTTATTTCAAACGATGTGTTTTTGGACCGAGAACACCAGCAAATCATTATGATTACGGGTCCCAATATGAGTGGTAAAAGTGCCATTTTAAGACAAACTGCACTCATTGTATTGCTGGCTCAAATGGGAAGTTTTGTTCCCGCCAAGGCGGTGCGAATGGGAGTGGTGGATAAAATATTTACCCGTGTTGGTGCCAGTGACAATATTTCGATGGGAGAATCTACTTTTATGGTAGAAATGAACGAGACGGCAAGTATTCTTAATAATATAAGTGAACGCAGTCTCGTACTTTTAGATGAAATAGGTCGAGGTACGAGCACTTATGACGGTATTTCTATTGCTTGGGCGATTAGTGAATATTTGCATGAACACCCGAGCCACGCAAAAACACTGTTTGCCACACATTATCATGAGATTAATGAAATGACAGAGACATTTAGTAGAATAAAGAATTACAACGTGTCCGTAAAAGAATTAAAGGATGATGTGTTATTCCTACGCAAATTAATACCTGGGGGCTCTCATCATAGTTTTGGAATTCACGTGGCAAAAATGGCTGGAATGCCGCAGGTTGTTTTAAATCGTGCTAATAAAATTTTAAAGAGATTAGAAAAATCCCACTCTTCTGAAGAGTTAAGTGACAAGATAAAAGAAATTGCTAAGGACGATTTGCAATTGAGCTTCTTTAAGTTGGATGACCCACTACTAGAGGAACTGCGTGATGAAATAGCTGATATTGATATAGATACACTAACGCCCGTAGAAGCCTTAATGAAATTAAATGAGATGAAAAGAATGCTTCAAAAAAATGGAAGTTTGAGCCAAAAAAAATAAGATTAAAAAATTTAAAAAAGGCTTTGCAATCGTTGTAATTATTTTAAATTTGCAACCGCTTTAGCAATGAAGCACGTTCTTAATATAAGACCTTACATTTAGGTATAATTTGCGAAAATAGCTCAGCTGGTAGAGCGCCACCTTGCCAAGGTGGAGGTCGCGGGTTCGAATCCCGTTTTTCGCTCTGCTTCGATATATTTTTTCAACCTTTGGGTGGAAAAACACTCGGCAACCTTAAAACGGTTAATGAATGTAGAATTGAATAATAATTACCAAGTAGACTGCGCAGTGAGTGCAGTTGAACTGCTGAAGTGGTGGAATTGGTAGACACGCTGGACTTAAAATCCAGTGGGCAGAAATGCCCGTACGGGTTCAAGTCCCGTCTTCAGTACAGATGAGTAAAAAGCCAAGTCGTAAGATTTGGCTTTTTGCATTTAAAAATGACGATGCTCGCATCTAATTATTTTTAAATGTAAAAGCTAAAGTCACCTAGTGGTTTTTTATTTTGACGCTGCTGAAACAGTACTCGGCGCAGCCAAGTCTCCATGCTCGCATCCAATTATATTTAAATACAAAATGCTAAAGCCATCTTCAGAATAAGAATTACAACCCTCATCCCACTGCCGTCTCCTGTACCCTTATTCTTTATCACTCTTTTATTTCCAATTGAGGAACAGGATACATTTTATTTTGTTGCATTTTCTTGAATATAAAGTTTTTCTTATAAACGTTCGATATTTATATTGTTTACGGAATTTTTACATAATTATGGAAAATATCCTTTTAAAAGGAACAATTCCTAAATAAATTAGGACATATTCCAAATTTATTTTATATTTGAATATGGAGAACACATTATCTATTGAAGCGCGTAGATTTAAAAAAATACGAGAGGAACAGCGACATACACAGCAGTCTTTTGCCGATATTTTAGGAGTAGGGGCTACTACGGCAGATATTGAACGTGGTAAAACAAAATTATCTGGAAAAGTGGTTATGGAGTTGTTTAAGCAATTTGATATAAATCCGTTGTGGCTTTTTGGTCAGAGTTATCAAAAAATACTCAGCAGTAGTGGGGGAGATGTAAGTCCTAAAGTGGTTACCTTAGACAGAGAAGAAAATGAAACGATTGCCTTGGTAAACCAAAAAGCAGCAGCAGGTTATCCTCATAATATTCAGGATGTGGAATGGTATGAAACATTACCGGCGTTTAATATTCCGTTGCCTCAATATCGAAATGCAACATATAGAGGTTTTCAAGTAGAGGGAGACAGTATGTTACCTTCTATTAGACCCAACGAATGGGTTTTGGGTAGATCGGTTCCTAGCATCGCTGAAGCAAGTGATAGTAAAATTTATATTGTGGTTTTAAACGACTCTGTGTTAGTAAAAAAACTTCAAAAGGTTCAAGATGCGCCTCATAAAGTCAGACTTATTTCACTAAATACGGAATACCTACCTATTGAAGTAGAGGTTAAGAATATTCAAGAATTATGGCAAGTAAATAGCAAGTTGACGTTTGGTATTGAAGAGCCTTCAGAAAGTTTGTTATTAAGAGAACTGCGCCAATCTATGGAAGATTTAAAAGGTCAGATAAATAATTTAAATACATAATTAATGAGCAGCTATTGTATTTTTGGTCCTGTTTATAAAATGTAATGTTTATAGGTGGTATATTTCTTAATATAAAAAAGAGCTGATTTACTTTTGTAAATCAGCTCTTTAAGTTTATCTAGCACCTAAGGTTACTTGGTAATGCTAATTCTTATTTCAAGTAAAAAACTAGTTGTCTTCTTCTTGAATTTTATCATTTAAATCGTTAGCGCCTTTCTTAACGGCATTTTTTGCATCAGTAACTGCTTTTTCCGCCGCTTCTCCAGTTTCGTCCGCCGCGTTTTCAATCGCTTCTCCAGTTTCTTCTGCTGCGTTTTCAATCGCTTCTCCAGTACTTTCTGCTGCGTCTTCCATAGCATCCCCAGCTTTTTCTAAATTGTCACCAACATCTTCCGCTGCATTTTCGATAGCGTCTTCTGCACTTTCTTTAGTTGTTTCTCTACAAGAGGTAAATATGGTTGCCATTGTAAAAACTATGGCTAGGCTTAAAATTACTTTTTTCATAATAGTTAGGTTTATTGTTAATTAATGGTTTGGACTTTTCGTTTAATTTTTATACATACTATTGTCAAAATTTATTATTGCATTATGTAAATAATAAAATGGTTATGGTATTATTATTCCCTAATGAATTTTCTATAATAAACTTAAATATTTTCTACGTAAAAAAGTAAAATTCAAAGACTTGCGTCAAAATTACATGTTTTAATATATCCACGGTGTATTTTTTATTAAACTTTTTGCCGTTGAAACGTTGTTTTTGCTAGCTTTATCAAAAATATATTATGAATTTTAAAAAATTGTTCCAATTTCTCGGCGAATTGCAAATTAATAACAATAAAGAGTGGATGGATGGGCATCGAAGCTACTATAAAGAGGTGCGTGATGAGTATATCTCTTGGCTAGACTATTTAAACATAGAATTCGCAAAAATAGACCCTGATTATTTTGATACACCTGGAAAAAAGGCAATTAATCGCATTAATAATAATTTGATGTTTCATCCTAACAAACTTACCTATAAAGATCATTTTGGGGCAGGATTAGACCAGGTATCAAAGCAGGGTGATTTTTATATCCATCTAGGGGTTCAAGAATGTTTTATTGGGGGTGGTTATTGGCATCCGTCTTCAAAAATACTCAAGAGCCTAAGAGAAGGTATAGACTATAATGGCGAAGAGTTTAAAGCTATTTTAGCAAGGCCTTCTTTTAAGAAAATGTTTGGGGCTTTGGTAGAAGATGTGTCTTTAAAAACTGCGCCAAAAGGCTATAGTCAAGATCATCGACACATTGATTTGTTGAGGAGAAAATCATTTGCGGTAGTTCGAAATTTTAGCCAGAAGGAAGTAGAATCCTCGGATTTTATGGATAAAATTATTGGAGCCTATAAAGAGTTACTACCCTTTAGAAGGTATTTAAATACGGCTGTTTCGGTTTAGACCGAAGTCAATTCTTGGGAAAAATAGTATCAATAAGGTACTGCACAACTATTTTTGTAGCACCCGTATTGCTGTTAATCCAATGACCACATATCATCCCTGTTTTATTTCGGAAGGAACTGTTATCTGCTAATTTATTTAATATTGTAGTGCATTCTTCTTTTGTGGAAACTGAAAATAATCCCGCGAGAGAACGAAGTTTTGACGCTTCAGGAAATTTCGAATATTCTTTGCCAATAATAACTGGTACTCCAAAGGTCGCTGGCTCCAATATATTGTGTAGTCCTGATGTTCCCATAGCACCACCCACATAGGCGATGTCTGCGTAGCTGTATATCTTTGTTAGAAAACCTACGGTATCAACTATTAGAACGTTTGTTTTGGCTAAACTACTTTCTGTAGAAGCTCCAGTTTTAAATTCTGAATACCGAACACTAGATTTTCTTTTTAATTTTTTCTGAAATTGTAAGATGAGCTTTGTTTCTATTTTATGAGGAGCAATTACAAACTTAATGCTACTAGGAGCCTTATTTATATACGCTAGAAGCACTTCTTCATCTTCTATCCAAGTACTGCCGCAAACAATGCACACGCCGTATGTCTGTCCTAAAAAAGCATCCATAAAATCTAGCCGATTGTTTATTTCAATTTGATGGGATACTCTGTCAAACCTAGTGTCGCCACTAATGGTAATATTGTTTAATTGAATACTTTGTAATAATGCTTCTGAATTTTCTTCCTGGACAAAAAAATGATCGAAGGTTGAAAGCGATTTTCGCATAAAACTTCCGTATGATTTAAAAAATAGTTGGTTCTTTCTAAAAACTCCAGAGACCAGTATTGTTTTTAGATTCTTCTTTTTTAATGTGTTTAAATAGTTGGGCCAAATTTCATACTTAATAAAAATTGAAACAACTGGATTTAACCTTTCAATAAACTTTACGGCGTTTTTTTTGGTGTCCAAGGGCAAATAAACAACCGCATCGGCTATCGGAGTGTTTTTCTTATTTTCGTACCCTGAAGGTGAAAAAAAACTAATGACTAATTGGTATTGAGGAAATTTTGTTTTTACTTCCTGCATAATGGGGAACCCTTGCTCAAACTCACCTAAAGAAGCACAGTGAAACCAAACAGTTTCCTTGTTGGGGTCTAATTTTTCTGAAAGGATGCGATACGTTTCTTTTCTGCCTGCTACAAACTGTTTTAGTTTAGGACTAAAAAATTGTGCAAATTGCAAGCCAAAAGCAGTAGCATGAATTAAGATAGTATAGAGTGCAAGCATATCGTGCTAAAGTACAAAAATGATAGAATACTAGTGAACCCTTGTTCAATATTTAAAGAGCTTACTAAATTTAATCCTTTGCTACTATGAAGTATAAAAGGTGTTTTTCAATTTTTTTGAAGGATTTGATATTTTTACGCTTAATCACCCCGATACTTTGACTCTTTATTTTTTTTAGAATTTGGGTTTTTCTTTTGGTATCGATAGTTATCTAGATTAATTGGGTGTTGTCCTAGGGTAGTTTATTTTTCCAGTACGGGAGGATATTCTATTAAGATTTCAGAAACTATTAATCGTATTCTTTTATCTTTTTTATCAATGTCGCTACCTCTGTATAATGATGAACGGCCTATTCCTTGCCATACAAGTTCTTTGGTTTTTGCATCAATGAAGTCTATATATAAGGTGCCTTCTGTTGTTGTAGAAGCAGTGTTGCCCCAGCCGCCTCCCCAGCCAAAACCGCCTCCCCAGCCAAAGTTGTTATTGTACACATCTACCCGCTCGCTCTCTTTAGTGAATATACTTACTAGGAGATCAGGATTTGAAAATTTATTCATTCCTTTTTCAGCTAGGCTTGATTCAACTGCGCGAAGAATTCTTTTCTTGTCAAGGTCACTAATTTCTGCTTTGTCTATTCCAGGTTTGAAAAAGGCGAAAGAAGAATAGGTTTCAAAATTTGCTTCTCGATCATAATCAGTAACAACCCGAACACCCGAGCAAGAGGCAAAAATAAAAAGTAAAAAAAGGGGGATAAGTTTTAGATATTTCATTGCAGTGAATTTTAAATTTATAGTATCTCAAATAAATTTTTTATCAAATAAAACCAGATTTTATAACAGGCAACAACGATTATAGTAATTAATTAAATAAAGAGTCATCAACAAAATTAGGTAGTGTTACTTTAAGGTTTGGATTGCGCTCCATTTCTCGTTTAATAGCAAAAACGGCTTCTTTATTTCTAGCCCAACTTCGTCTTGCAATTCCATTGTTTACATCCCAAAAGAGCATGCTTTCTAGGCGTCGTTGTGCGTCATCACTACCATCAATAACCATACCGAAGCCACCGTTAATTACTTCACCCCAACCAACGCCACCGCCGTTATGGATGCTTACCCAGGTAGCGCCTCTAAAGCTGTCACCAATAACATTATGTATTGCCATATCTGCTGTAAAGCGGCTTCCATCATAAATGTTGCTAGTTTCTCGATAGGGAGAATCGGTGCCTGAAACATCGTGATGATCCCTTCCTAAGATAATAGTTTCAATCTCTCCATTGGCAATTGCTGTATTAAAGGCACTGGCAATTTTCATTCTCCCTTCTGCATCTGCATATAATATTCTGGCTTGACTTCCAACCACCAATTTGTTTTCTTGAGCACCCTTAATCCAAGTAATGTTATCTTGCATTTGTTGCGTGATTTCTTCTGGAGCATTTTTCATTATTTCTTCTAAAACTTCGCAAGCAATGGTATCTGTTTTTGCCAAATCTTCCGGTTTCCCGCTAGCACAAACCCATCTAAAAGGTCCAAAACCATAATCAAAACACATGGGCCCCATAATGTCTTGGACATAAGAAGGGTATTTAAAATCAATATTATTTTCAGCCATAATATCTGCACCTGCTCTAGAGGCTTCCAAGAGGAAAGCATTTCCGTAGTCAAAAAAATAGGTGCCTTTTGCAGTATGTTTGTTAACGGCTGCAGTATGTCTTTTTAAGCTTTTTTGTACTTTATCATGAAATAAAGATGGATTATTCACCATCATTTTATTAGCTTCTTCATAACTCATTCCTGCAGGATAATAGCCTCCCGCCCAAGGATTGTGCAATGAGGTTTGGTCGCTTCCTAAATCAATATGAATGTTTTCTTTGTCAAAATGTTCCCAGACTTCAACAATATTTCCATCCCAAGCTATAGATACGGTTTCTTTGATTTTTAATGCTTGTTTTACTCTTGTTGCTAAAGCATCCAAGTCACTAATAACTTCATCTACCCAACCTTGACTGTGTCTTGTTTCGGTTGCTTTTTTGTTCACTTCACCACACACCGTTACGCAGCCAGCAATGTTTCCTGCTTTGGGCTGTGCGCCGCTCATTCCTCCAAGTCCACTAGTTACAAAAAGACCTCCAATGGGTTCTTTTTTTATTTTTCTGAAACCATTTAAAATAGTTATCGTTGTCCCATGAACAATACCCTGAGGCCCAATATACATATAACTTCCTGCGGTCATTTGCCCGTATTGAGTGACGCCTAGTGCATTGAATTTTTCCCAATCATCCGGTTGTGAATAGTTTGGAATCATCATACCGTTCGTGACGACAACGCGAGGCGCTTCTTTGTGTGATGGGAATAATCCTAAGGGATGTCCAGAGTACATAACGAGCGTTTGTTCATTGGTCATTTGAGATAGGTATTGCATCACCAATCTATATTGAGCCCAATTTGAAAAAACACCACCATTACCTCCATATGTTATTAATTCGTGTGGGTGTTGTGCCACCGCATGATCGAGATTGTTTTGGATCATTAACATGAGCGCCTTTGCCTGTTCACTTTTACCAGGATATTCTGAGATGGGTCTCGCGTATATTTTATAATCGGGTCTAAAGCGATACATATAGATACGGCCGTATGCATCTAGCTCATTTTTAAATTCGGGTAGCAAGATAGGGTGGTGTATAGGATCAAAATAACGCAAGGCATTTTGTAAGGCTAATTTTTCTTCTACTACACTAAGTATTTTTTTGCGTTTAGGCGCATGGTTTACTTCTGTATCGTATGTTTTTAGGTTTGGTAATTCTAAGGGAATTCCTTTCTGTATTTCTTCTTTGAATGTCATTCTTTTAAGTGCCTGAAGTTATCAGTGTCTAAAGTTATAATTACTAAGAGTACACTGCTGTTTTGTTTTTCTACTTTCTATTTTCGTTTTTCTTATTTGTTTTCCGATTAAAACCGTAGGGGCAATGACGACAGCCACTCTCGCAGCAGTATCCACGTTTTAAATGGTATTGTTCTGTGAAGCATTTATAGCCTTCAGGGGTTAGGTAAAAATCACCTTCTTCAATTTTAATATTTTTCTTCGGAAATAACATTATACAAAAATAAACATTTAATATTTCAGCCGTAATAATAGTTTGCCTTGTATTTTTCTCTGTGTTAGAAATTGTACTCGCATAAATTCTGTTACCCTATATTTATATTTAAGCCAAATGATTTTTATAGTGAGCACTTCTTTATAGGTAAAAGATTTAATGTGTTGACCTTCTCGCCATTTGTTATTGCGAGAAATAAGTATTTAAAAAATGACGTATTTTTTAAGAATCACCAAAAAACATAGCTAAGGTAGTAAATTGAAATGTTTGAGGCGTTCTTTTATGTGGTATTTAACGGAATATATACTGCGTTATATTAAATATTGAGAAGCTAATAAGGCATACAGAAATATTAGTTTTGAACGCGAAGCATATAGAAACGAAGAGGCCACCGGTTTTTTAAAAAAGAGGTCTTCTTATAGTTGTTAAATTAGTAGTAACAGACTTATTTTTGAAAGCTGTAATTTCTTTTTGTAGGCTTTCTATTTGAGCCTGTTACGCTTTCGTAGCTTCAGCTAATGCTAGTATTACAGTAGTAACAGTCTGCAATAAAAGACTCGTTTATAGAAGTACTAGTTTTGAGATGGAACTACCCATATAAATTGAACAGATAGCTTCTTTAAAAAAGAGTGATCTTTTACGTATACCTGAGTTATTTGAATTACTTTTTTATGAATTTTTTGGTTACTGAACCGTCTTCAGTTGAAATGATGGCAAAATAAATACCTGTATTTAGCTCATTAATATTTAAGGCAAAACTTTTCACTTTTTCTTCAACAGGGCTATAGATCCGCCTACCCGATAGGTCAAAAACTTCGATATTGGTTAAGTATGAAACTCTTGAATAGATATTAATAAAATTATCTGCAGGATTTGGAAACACAATGATTGATTGATCTTTTGATTCTATATTGCCTAAACGAGTATTGTCTATAAACTGTAGTCTAAATCTGCTATTTTGAATGCCTGTCTTTGTTTTAAATGAATAGTCTTTATTAGTAATGTCTTGCATGGTACGTAATACGTTATCTATTAAGTGTACAGTAACCCCTTCGAGTCGTCCTTCACGATTTTTTATGCTAATGGTAAAAACAGTCTCTTCTGATATGGATGAAGAGAATCCAAGAAGTACGGTAGCACGGTTTTCATAAGCTGCAAGTGATTGAATACCCAACTGTTCTGAGCCATCTCCTAAATGGCTGTAAATAGAAACTGAACTTGCCAATCTGGGGCTATCATAACCTGGATCAATACCATTGATCGTATTTTCTGAAAAAGCAATTAAGGTACTACTTCCTAGGTTGTATTTTTCTTGTTTTACTTCAAGCCAAATTCGGTCTTGTGGTTCTTCTGGATTGCGCAATGTTGTATTTCCAGTGGTACGCCGCATACTGTTATTAAATATTGCTGTACCTACAGCAGTTGCTTTAACACCAAAACCTTGACTTGTTGAAATAAAATCCGTTGGTTCTGGTCCTCCACTTGGAGCCGAATTTCCTCCTGTTAAGTTGCGCAGAGAGATATCGTCCATAGAAAAATTTATTACATCAAATCCGGGTATACTTGAACTTGGCGGCGTATTGTGCTCCCAAAAGTATACCTCATTTATCATAGCGTTAGCATTTATAAAATCTGTTGCTGAAATAGCACTTGGGTAAGGATTGGATAATATGTTTGGGCTTGCATTTCGGTTATCTGACGCTAAAGGTCCTGGTGTATTATAAATTATAGGAAAGTTTATCAAGCCGTTGTTAAGCGTGCCTCCCGTGTAGGTGTAATTAAAAATACCACCGGGTTGTGAGTTTCCTGATTGTGGGCGAACTATGTATCCTTCTCCTGGTGTAATCCCATCTATATAAGCATCCCAATTGTCAAAATTGTCATCTGCAAAGTTTTCAGCTCCCGGTTGTAAAAGTGCAACCTGTGCATTAGGAACAAAATTTTCAGTGGTGTGATCGAGTACTAAATAAGCTGCATTCCATACTCCAGTTCGAATATCTCCGCTCATTGGACTACCTAATATCATAAAGTCTTTTGAATCTAGGTTAGGTGAAGTAGTTTCAATTTCTATCGTTCCTGCATTGTTGGTAATGGCATTACCATCCGTTTGTAATACACTTCCGCGATGTTGAACTCTTAGTGTTCCGTTAACAGTAATGTCTCTTTCTATTTTAATGAATTCGTTAGAACTAATTGTTAATCTTGCACCTGAATCAATTTCACAAACACAGCTTTCAATAGATCCAGCATTGGTAGGACTAGTATTGGTGTTTTGACTAATTCTAGCATTAGATCCTGGTCCTGGCGCACCATTATTCCAATCTCCTCCAATAAACTGAGTAGTTTCTGCTGCAACAGTAATTGTCGATGAACAGGAATTAGAATTGCCATAATCATCTACTGCCGTTAGGGTAACATTAAAAGTCTGGCCTACATCTGCGCAAGTAAAAGTGGTTGGTCCATTGCTTATTGAGAGTGTGAAATTTGTATTGTTGCTTCCATCTTGAAGTGTGTCTGCCGTGCCGTTATTTATATCTGATCCAAGTACAGTAACCGTTCCTGTTGAAGGGTCTAGAGTAGCGGTAATATTTTGACAAGCAACAGTTGGATCTGTGTTGTCAAAATTAGGGTCTCTCATTATAAAAAGACCACCATCGGTTAAATCATTAATCTCTCCAAATCCAGTAACAACTAAATTTCCGCTTTCAAAAAAAGGATAAATATTCCAAGTTCCATTAAAACCAGCAATATTATTTGCTGGATAGGTATCCATAAAGTTTACTTCGTCCAAAGTTGGAGTTTGTTCATATAGACCATCAACTTTGAATACTCTTGCTCCAGCAGTATAGTTTGCTAAATAAAATCTGTTTTGTGAAACATAACCATTATGGTCTATAGCTGGAGTGGTTCCAGAATGTATATAATGTAGAGAAGGATTGTCAAGATCTTCGAAATCATAAACTACTGTTCTTGTATTACCAATACCTGCATTAACTTCATCTAACTCATCACCAACAAGAAAGAAGCGTTTGTCTTCTGTAAACCAGCCCTGATGTGTGTAAACTTTATTAGTGTAATCAATAGAGGAAATTTGACTAACATTGTTTTTATCTGTAACATTTAAAATTTTAACGTTGTTACTTCCGCTAAAACTTCCAATTAAAAGTTCGTCGCCTTGGTAATCTGGATCGGGTCCATCATATGTTATGATTTGTGCATCATGGCAATAGTCTCCGCTTATTTCTGCAACATTTGGTGGGTTTGTTAAACTGCCTCCGTTGACAGGGTTTAAGTTAAAAATTACAATACCTCCATTAATGTATGGAGATACACCCATTACATAGGCGTAACCAGAATCTTCATTAATAGCAATATTATGAGCAATTCCTCTATTACCAGAATTTGTTCCCCAAGTTACGCGTCCATCTCTTGTAAAAGTCGTTCCTGGAGCAGCAGTCCTTAGCTTTGTTAAATCAAAAATTTGCATCCCGTGGTCACCGTTAGCATCGGTTACAATATAAGCATGGTTTTGATAAACTTTTAGATCTCTCCAAAAGCTAGTGCCTGTCACGGATGGTAACCACCCTAAATAAACTGGATTAACAGGGTTCGTAATGTTAATAAATGCGGTGCCATTATCTAGGGCAACAAGCGCATATTCGTCCCCATCTTGTGAATCTGTCCAGCCCCAAGAGTCTTGTGCTTCTCCAGTATTTACATCTCCCATGTCCTCGATATCCACGTAACTTTGTAATGTTAACCCTAAGCAAGGGTAGTCGTTTGAGTTTCCTCCGCCAGGAATATCAACATTTCCGTTAGCACACGGGGTTTGTGCAAATAAGGAAATAAAAGAAAAAATAAGTAAAAATGGGGAAAGTAGGTCTCGAGTCATTGTAAAAGAGGTTAATTATTGTCAATATTTAAAATTAGTCATTCATGAAGGCAAATTCAACGCTGCAAGGTATTTCTTTTCCAATATATCCTTGTCCTGTGCCGGTGTCTCCATTATCAACAAAATAGGCGTCACCTGTATAAATACAATTACTCATATTAAAAGCATAATCATTTTCAGCTTGGAGATATAAATAATAAACTCCACTAACGTAGTGAATAATATCACTAGCTACATTTGGAGTTCTTGTAGTATTATAAATACCATAAGGATGTACATAAAACCAACCTTCATCATTACTGTAAAGCGCACTATTTGGGTCAATATTAACTCCGGTACCATTCATAGAGAAGAAGAAAGAACCTTCCATAGTAGCTACAGAAATAGGATCATCTGTTTGAAATTCATCTAATTCTCCCGCTGCGAGATTTACATGAATCTCAACTCTGTAAAAACCAGAATATTCTGGCGTAAATGTTTGATTCGTCAATCCCGGGACGTCATCTGCCTCATTTGGGTTTGGGTTTGGGTTTATTTCCCTAATCGTAGTTCTAAACGGGGCTCCAGTTTGTTCAAACTTTTCATTGTCGATTCTATTAAACTGGGCAACCCATCGGCTTCCATTCCAAGCATAAATTCCAGGTGAAACATCATTCGTCCCATTGGTAGTTAAAGAAGTATTATAAACCGCTGTTCCAATAGCCAATGCGGTTACTCCTTCTTTTGGGTTTATTACTGGTGTCTGACTATTGTATCCAGTGAGTGCCACGCTAGGGAATATAATTCCATAAGAACTGTCATTTATATCTAGCATACCCTGTGGGGATACTGTGCCAATTCCAACTTGCCCATAGGTTTTCGCAGTAATAATTAGTAAAAGGATTATTACACTATATATATTATGCTTTTTATCGTTCATGAGTGTTGTATTAATCATCTATATAATTAAACTCTATTGTAGATACTAAATCGTTATTGTTTCGAATAAAGCCTCGACCATTGTTTGAAGAGTTTCCATTATCAGTAAAATCTGTGTTCTCATCCATATCATAGCTAAGGACGAAGTTATAAGTGGTGTTTTTAACTAGGCTCTCCTCGACTATATAAGTTACTTGGTGAAACTTATTTTCAAATACTGAGTCTCCAATACCCGTGAGTGTATTATCATTATTTCTTCCTGATAATGAATTTACGCTAAACATAGAGGTATTACTATTAAAGTTAAAAGAGAAAGTTCCGCCTTGTGCTCCAAAATTTTGATAAAATGGGGCAGTTATATTTCGCATTCTCCCTCCACCAAAATTTACTGTTATAACGATTCTATAAATACCGGAGTAACTTGGGGTAAAGCTCGATACGTTAAAATCAATATTTTCCGCGCCAAGGTCTGCTTCTGATCTAAAGTTGCTATTTTGAACAGCTAAAATATTATCGTCTTTACTAAATGATGGAATCCATTTTGTTCCATTCCAAATGTAAATACCTGATGAAACACTATTGGGACCTATAGAAGAATTATTTGTGTTATATACGGTTGTTCCCGCCACTAAAAATGGGATTCCAGATTTTGGATTTGATATGGTTTCAACAAAAACATCTGTAAGACTAACAACAGGATAAATTATGCCCATATTGTTTGAGTTAATATCTAAAATACCCTCTGGGGTATTTGTGTTTATTCCTACTTGAGCAAATGACCAACAAGAAATAAAAAACATTGATAATAAAAAGTAAATTTTTTTCATAGGAATAATTTTATTCGCCTAGGTAGGTAACTTCAACAAAACAAGGTATATCCAAAGACACATATCCGGTTCCATCGTCAGACCCAGAGAGTGTTCCATTTGCCTGAAAATTATCGCCATTGCCTTGTAAGAAGGTCATACTAATATTTCGTGCTTCCTCAGCATTGAGGTCTACATAGAAATTACTGTAAAATTCTTCCCAGATTGCAAAGTAGTTGGTAGCGCCAATGGTCGAATCATAACAAGTTGAATATGCTGTAACTGGGATAGTGTGCGTATCACCCCCAAAGTTAATAGTGAATGTGCCAGTTATATTTGCCACATTTAACAAACCATCAGATAATCCTCCGGCTAAATCGGGTTCTTTGGCATTACCACCACCAAAATCTACACGAATTTTAACACCGTATCTCCCTGTATAGTCAGCCGTAAATACCGCAGTATTAATAATATTAATGGGTGTGCCAGATGCGGGTCTAAAGCCCGTACTACTTTTAAAAATTTCTGATTGTTTTTTTGGAAACTGAGGAATCCATTTAAAACCATCCCAAGCATAAATCCCAGGACTAACATCATTTACTCCACTAGTTGTAGCTTCCGTATTATATATTACTGTTCCCAATATTATATTACCCGTTTGTGGGTTGGTTACTGGCGACTCTACAATAGTAGATGTAAGTGCTATTCTTGGTAAAACAATTCCCATATTGCTACTTCTAGCATCAAGAATTCCTTGAGGTGTAGTGGTATTTATTCCTACTTGAGCAAAATTTTGAGTGAAATTTGCCAACAAGAAAAATAATATTAAAATAGAAAAAAAGTAGGTTTTCTTCACAGTAGGTTAGTTTTAGATCATAAATGTAATCAATCAAATAGATAAAGAGCAATAAAATTCGATGAAATACGTAAAACTTTAACATTTAAAGATACGCTGTATAGTAAAAAATACGGCGTTAGTGTCTATTAAACCTTCTTATCACGCTATTTTAGTACAAATTTAATTTTTGGTCCGGATAATTTTTTTGTAGGAATTATTCTTCCTTTTCGAAATAAAAAGAATAATTTTATGACCTTTATAGACTTTAAGACCAGATTTGATAGAACCAATAGACATTACTGCCGTTTCTAAACAACACATATTGCGTATTAAGCGTGAAGATTTATTGCATCCTTTTGTTTCAGGGAATAAGTTTAGAAAATTAAAGTACCAGTTAGAAAAGATTAAGGAGGGAGCTAATGAAACCGCACTAACATTTGGTGGTGCCTTTTCAAATCACATCGCTGCTGTCGCAGCTGCGGGCAAACTAAACTCGTTTAAGACTATTGGAGTTATAAGAGGAGAGGAACTTGAGAATCAACCCTTAAATGCCACATTAGGTTTTGCAAAAAGCCAAGGAATGAAACTTCACTTTGTAAAAAGAGAGGTGTATAGAAGTAAAACAGATACTGATTATCTAGCCCAACTCAAAGAAAAATTTGGTCCCTTTTATGTAATCCCAGAAGGAGGTACTAATGAACTTGCGGTAAAGGGCTGCGAAGAAATTATAACGAATGACCATGCTGAGTATGATTATATTTGTGTGGCTGTTGGCACAGGAGGAACACTTGCTGGTATTGTTAAATCGTTACAGCCTCATCAAAGCGCCATTGGTTTTTCAGTTTTAAAAGGGACATTTCAAGCGGAGGTTGTTCAAAAATTCACTTCAAATCAAAACTATAAAATCATAGATTCTTATAATTTTGGGGGCTATGCTAAAATAGATAGCGATTTAATACGTTTCATAAATGAGTTTAAAGAAAATCAAAACATTCAACTAGATCCTGTTTATACAGGTAAGATGTTTTATGGGATTTTTGATCTCCTTAAACAAGGTATGTTCAAAAAAAATAGCCGTATTTTTGCCATTCATACTGGCGGTCTTCAAGGAATTTCGGGTATGAATGAAAAATTAAAGAAAAAAAAATTGCCATTAATCGATCAATAATATGCCAACAAAGGTATTTACAATTAGTATTCTTTTACTACTAATGCTAGCCACTGGCTGCAAATCAAAAAAGAGAACAGTTTCTCAGTCAAAAAAGCCAAAGACTGAAAAAGGGGTTATCCCAAAAGCACCCTTGCCAATTAAGGTTAAAAATCCTAAAAAGCAAAGAGGCACTCCAACAACTTCTAAACCAAACAACTCATCCTACGCTGAGGTGGTTTCAAATTATATCAAAGAATATAGTGACATAGCAAAACAGGAAATGCTGCAGTATGGTATTCCTGCAAGTATAAAACTTGCTCAGGGTATTTTAGAAAGTGGCGCAGGAAGGGGCGATTTAAGTATTAGAGCAAAAAATCATTTTGGGATTAAATGCCACAAAGGATGGGAAGGTGAAAGCGTGTATCACGACGATGATAGCAGTCAGGAATGTTTCAGAAAATATGTAGATGCGAAATATTCATATAGAGATCATTCACTTTTCTTAACAAAACGCAGTAGGTATCAAGATTTGTTTTCTTTGGGTAAAGATGATTATAAACGATGGGCTCAGGGCTTAAAGAAGGCAGGATATGCAACAGACCCTAAATATCCTAATAAATTAATTGACATTATTGAGCGCTATAATTTACAAGCTTTTGATCAAGAGGTATTGGGAAATAATAGCATAGTTTCAAAATCTGACGACACAAAAATTAGAACTTACACGGTTAAGAAAGGCGATACGGTTTATAGTCTTTCAAGAAAATTTAGTATTTCAGTAGCTACTCTAAAAGAATATAATGGTATGACTACTAATGATCTTACTATTGGGCGTTCACTTTATTTACACGCAGTAAAAAATTAATTTGCAATGATTTATAAAAGAAGCAGTGCCTTGTTTATAGAGGCTCAAAAGGTACTTCCTGGGGGAGTAAACTCTCCTGTTAGGGCATTCAAAGCGGTAGGCGGTGATCCTATTTTTGCAGCTGAGGCAAAAGGAGCATATGTATATGATGCCGATGGAAATAAATTTATAGAATACATTAATTCTTGGGGTCCAATGATTTTGGGTCACGCGTACCAACCAGTAGTAAATGCTGTTATTGACGCAGCTAAGAAAGGGACAAGTTTTGGAATGCCAACCGAAATTGAAACAGAAATTGCACAATTGGCCATCTCAATGGTGCCAAATGTAGATAAAATTAGATTTGTTAATAGTGGGACTGAGGCTTGTATGAGTGCCGTAAGACTGGCAAGAGGTTTCACTGGAAGAGAAAAAATCATAAAATTTTCAGGTTGCTATCATGGACATAGTGATTCATTTTTGATTCAAGCAGGAAGTGGTGCTGTTACTTTTGGAAGTCCTAATAGTCCCGGTGTTACTAGGGGTACAGCAAAAGATACATTGCTAGCAACTTTTAACGATTTAGAAAATGTAAAGGAGGTTGTCTCTCAGAATAGCGGCGAAATTGCTTGTATAATATTAGAGCCTGTTGCGGGTAATATGGGTTGTATTCCTCCTGCAGAAGGCTTCCTTGAAGGATTAAGAGCGCTTTGCGATTCGCACGGAATACTCCTTGTCTTTGATGAGGTGATGACGGGGTTTAGATTGACTGCCGGTGGTGTTCAACAATCTAGAAATTGTAAGGCAGATATTGTGACTTACGGAAAAGTAATTGGCGGTGGCCTCCCGGTGGGAGCTTTTGCTGCGCGTGACGAAATTATGGACCACTTAGCTCCTTTAGGTGCTGTTTACCAGGCAGGAACTTTGAGTGGAAATCCGTTAGCAATGGCGGCTGGATTTAGCTTGTTAAAAGCCTTGAATGAAAATCCTAGTGTTTATGATTCACTTGCAAAAAAGACAGCATATTTACATAAGGGACTTTCTGAAGTTATGCATCGTCACAGCGTTGCGCACACAATAAATCGCGAAGGTTCCATGATTTCCATTCATTTTTCTGAAATTCCAGTTACAGATTTTAATACTGCAACGAATGCAGCAAAAAATGGACAGTTTAATATTTTTTTCCACGGGATGTTACGAGAAGGTATTTACTTAGCGCCGAGTGCTTATGAAACATGGTTTTTATGCGATGCACTTTCGTATGACGATTTAGATAAAACGATTGCTGCGGCTGATAGTGCAGCCAAGTTGTTGAAATAAAAAATCCCGCTTCTAGAGCGGGATTTTCTTATTCTAATAGCGAGACGCTATTACATTTTTTGCCATTGAGCGAATTGTTCTGGTGTCAATGTTTTTTTCATTGCTTGTGATAGAGCATCATCATACTTCTTCTTGTTAGCAGCAACTTCTGGATTGCTTGCGTCTTTTCCATTAACGTGCTTGCGTAAATTTACTTCATTAGCAGTAAGTGCTCTGAAGATATAACGTTGCTGCTCTCCAGTTAAGTCAAAAGCATCGTTGATTTCTGAAGTTTTCAATTTTGCAATAACTTCAGGTCTTTCCTGATCTTGGGATAAAGATTGTGCTACAGTGTTTTGAATTCCAAAAACAAGTACTAGAGCTACGACAACTATTTTAAATAAATTTTTCATTTTGTTGATTTTTTAATAGGATGACTAAAGTATATATTCAATTGCAATAAACCAATAATTAAGCCAAAAAAAAATATTATATCAATTAAAATTTAAAAGCGAATTTAAATAATTTGAATTAGGGGGTGTTCAGGTGAAGCATAAAATCAAAGCTTAGATTGAGTTACGGTTTTGTTTTCTTATGAAATATCAACCCGACAGCATCTAATCCTCCTTCAAGAGGTGGTCTTACTCAATGAACACTTCCGTTTGCTAAAAATAGGTTTATAAATAGTAGTTCCCAAACTACTTTTAAACTGAATTTTAAATCCAATAATGATGAAAAAAAAACTTTTAGTAGTGTTAATTCCAGTAATACTCGCAACACTTACCTGAAAGATTTTAGAACCAAAACCTGAATTTAGAAACCGTAAGAACTTTGACTCCAGAATCCTGCTGTGTTTTTATGACAGTTATGGGAGAACAGTCTTCTGAGAATTTTTCGATCTATAAGAACAATGAAAATTTAAATTTTGCCGTACGAGACGGATTGGCATGGTTTTCAATGGCACATTCAGCTAACGGCGGTTATATTGCAGGCATTCATAGTGATCAAAATTTTATGAATCCTCTTGCAGTGTCAAGCGACTTAGTTACAACGGCAATGGTTGCAGCGGCTTTTTTAAGAAGCGGAACCACACTTAAAAAAGAGCCTATAGTTAAAATTAAAAAGAGCAATCGAAGATCTCTTAAATGAAGTAGAGCGTAATCAAAACATCGGTCTATTGACGAAGAAGGAAAACAACGAGGAGCTTGCTGGGCATGCATATTACAAAGTAGGTTTGCTAATAGTGCTTTAGAAGCAGCGCAATCTGTGGGTGGTGAAGTTAATAATGATGTGTTGTAAATCATGGGCGATTATCAAGAATCTAATTATTCTAATGACTGAAATGTAAACATTGCATATGGCGCAGGAGTGATGTTATATTCGGTTAGTGGGAGTGTGCTTGCAACAGCAAAAGATGCTCGCAAAGCTGAAAAGCTTATCGAAGAAGCAAATAAGGCTAGAGCATTAAACGACAAAGTAGTCTCTGTTGAAAATTTGAAAAAGTCAGGTATGACTGAAGTAGAAGTGATGGGCTATGCGGCCTCCTATAATGTCTGCCAATTTGCAAAACAAACTGCGCAAAGCGAAGATGTAGAGTCATGACTTTGTTAAAGATTTACTTCTCTATCTTCCAATTTTCTCTCCTTATAATACCGTTAAGCAACCTGATGAGTACATTTTAAATCATATTTATGTTGATTTAAACTGGAGAATTTGGGTTTTTATATCCCTCGTAACCACTGACACATATTTTGATATAAAAAGTAGCGTTTAATCCTGATTTTTTTTGAATCCATAGGTGTTTTGGCTTATAAAATCGCTGGGGAATTTATCGTCACCTTTAAAACCTATTTCAACATTTCCGCTGTCTTCTGGGATGTAGTTTGTCTTAAAAATATAATCCCAAAGACTTAAACTAATACCATAATTCACTCCTTTTTTCCCTTCTGGGAGTGCGCTTGCGTGATGATATAAATGCATTACCGGATTATTGAAGACATATTTTAATGGCCCCCAGGTAATTTTAACGTTAGCGTGATTGAAATGACCAATGGCAATTGTGATAAAATGAATAATATAAGCTTGTTCAGGTTCAAAACCACCAATTATCATTACGCCAAAGGTCTTAAGGGGTTTGTAAAATATATTCTCCATCCAATGGTATCTTAAATGAGCAGCAAACCCCATTTCTTTTACACTGTGATGTACTTTATGAAACTTCCAGAAGAAGGGGTATTTGTGTAATAAAACATGCGTGAACCATTGTACAAAATCAAGTATAATAAAGAATACTAACAATTGCATCCAGAGCGCCCAGTGTGAAATGTCAAAAAATGCTAGGCTCTTTGCGGTAATATTAATATCAGCAAACAGGAGTCCTAAAATTTCGTATACTCCACTAATTATGATGGCGAAGATGAAAAAGTTAAAGAACATATAGAATCCATCTAACCAAAAATCGCGTCTAAAGATAGATTGTTCTTTCCGCCAAGGAAGAGCAATCTCTAGTATCCAAACAAAAAGCGAAATTGCTATAAGTCCCCAAAAGTAATTGGTATACCAAGGTACATTAAAGATTATAGATTTCCAGGTCCAATCTATAGTACCGAGAAAAGAATCAATAAAAACCTCTAGATATTTTTCCATTTTCTTATTCTATTACTGTTAAACTATCACCTTGCGAAGGTAAATCATTAAAGGAACTCCATTCCATTCAAGAGCTATCATAATTCTTTGCATTTTATAAACTAAAAGTTATATTAGTACAAACCTAGTATGCGCAGAACACTCACACACACCATTATGGCAATGCACAATTATTGGATCATATTTTGTAATCTTTAGTTTTCTATAAATACGCACTAAGTCTTACAGCAGTTTCATTCATTTAGCGTCTTTATAGCTAGAGTATTGTTACTGTGGTTCGGTTGGGTATTTTCACTACACCGTATTGGTGCGTATATTGATGCTTTAGGTTTTCCTTCAATTGGGAGAACATTTTGCTTTTGATGTATCGAATATATATTTTTGATTCGGTTTTTCTTGGTGTCGCAATATTTACATAGGTTTCCATAACTGCCAGAAAACACTATCGCCTGCTCATATATAGGTACGGGTTTGGTAATTAAAGGCGCCTTTACTTTGGCGAATGGAGTTACTTATTCCTACGATTTTGGGGCATTGGGTGTTGGAAGAACAAGGGATATGTCCGCTGCAGAAATTCAAGCCTTTATGGATAGTGTGTTATTCACCAACCAATATATAACTTGTTTTTCCCGTTTTGGTTTTTTTTTTGGTGTTGGCTTGGTATTATTAGGCACGAGTTTTATTAAATGGAACATAGTGAGCCGCTGGTTAGGATGGTTGCGATAGGTTCTTTTTACTTAAAAGAGGTGTTCATTCACCTAAATTAAAGTAATAAATTTTCAGTACATCTCCTTTTAATGATGATTTATAACTATTAAGCACAAAAAAAGGACCTACTGCAAAGTAAATCCTTCTCCTAATGTTTTATGTTCTAATCTTTTTAAACCACCTTAATAAATAAACCTTCATCTATTTTTGAAACCTTTGCTAGTTTGTTTGTTGTCAATAATTTAATCGTTTTATCCCATTTTTTATTGCTCAATCCGCTTTGTTCTTTAAGTGAGTTTAGCCCCATTGGGCTGCTTGCTTTTAAAATAGCAAACACCACTTTTTCGTCTTCGGTCATTGCAACTGCTTTCTTTTCTGGTCTCATTTGCGGGAAAAACAATACTTCTTGTATGGAAGCATTATTTGTTAAAAACATAATAAAGCGATCCATGCCAATTCCCATTCCAGAAGTAGGAGGCATACCATATTCCAAGGCTCTTAAGAAATCTTGGTCTATAAACTCTGTTGCCTCATCATCTCCGCGTCCTGCTAATGCAACTTGATCTTCAAAACGCTCTCTTTGGTCTATTGGGTCATTTAACTCAGAATAAGCATTGGCTAATTCTTTACCACAAATAATGAGCTCAAAACGTTCTGTAAGTTCTGGGTTAGATCTATGTTCTTTTGTTAATGGACTCATCTCCTTAGGGTAGTCCATTATAAATGTAGGCTGAATGTAATTCGCCTCACATTTTTCGCCAAAAATTTCATCAATTAGTTTTCCTTTCCCCATCGTAGCATCTACTTCTATGCCCATTCCTTTTGCAGCATCTCTAATTTCATCTTCTGTCTTTCCGTTGATGTCAAACCCTGTAAAGTCTTTAATAGAATCTGCCATTGTTACTCTTGTATATGGAGCTTTAAAGTTGATCTCGTGTTCCCCAAAAGTAGTTTTTGGACTTCCGTTTACTTCTGTAGCACAATATTCTAAGAGTTTTTCTGTAAAATCCATCATCCAGTTGTAATCTTTATAGGCTACATAGATTTCCATCATTGTAAACTCAGGATTGTGGGTGCGGTCCATACCTTCATTTCTAAAGGTTTTTGCAAATTCATACACGCCGTCAAAACCACCAACAATTAGTTTCTTTAAATACAATTCGCAGGCAATACGCATATACATAGGGATGTCAAGCGCGTTGTGATGTGTCTTAAAAGGTCTTGCAGCTGCACCGCCTGGGATAGATTGCAGAATAGGTGTTTCAACTTCAAAATATCCACTATCGTTAAAGAAGGTACGCATTGCTTTAAAAAGCTTTGTACGTTTAATAAATACTTCCTTCACATGCGGGTTTACCACTAGATCAACATAGCGCTGTCTGTAACGTAATTCTGGGTCGTTAAACTCATCATAGGTCTTACCCTCTGCATCGGTCTTTGGTAATGGTAATGGGCGAAGTGTTTTAGAAAGCAGTTTAAAATTCTTTACTAACACCGTTTTTTCGCCTACTTGTGTTTCAAAAAGTTCTCCTTCAACTCCTATAAAATCACCAAGGTCTAATAGTTTTTTAAACACGTCATTATAGAGTGTTTTGTCTTCACCTTCACAAATTTCATCGCGATTAAAATATAATTGGATACGACCTTCGCTATCTTGAAGTTCACCAAAAGAAGCTTTTCCTTGAATTTTTTTACGCATCAACCGTCCTGCGATGATAACTTTTTTTCCTTCTTCAAAGTTGTTTTTAATCTCCTTTGAATAGATGTTAACAGGGAATAAATCTGCTGGATAGGGGTTAATACCTAGTGCTCTAAGTTGTGAGAGTTTTTCTCTTCGTACGATTTCTAATTCAGAAAGTTGCATAATTTGTTGTTGGTTTTGTCTTTAGTAACAATCGCTTACAAAATTATGATTTTTGTAGCTATTACAGCACATAAAAAAACCTTTCTGACGGTGGAATTGCCAAAAAGGTTGTTAGACTACATTATAAAAAGGATCTTTTAGATTTCAGCGACTACAGTACCTTTTATTTTGAAGGTTTGTTGAGGAACCTCTGCATTGGAGGTAATCGTAACGGTCTTGTTAAAAGCGCCCATTTTTTTTGTGTTGTACTTAACCGTTATTTCTCCTTTTTCATTAGGAAGTACTGCCGTTTTAGAATAGCTAGGTACTGTACAACCGCAACTTGCTTTCACGTTTGTAATAATTAAAGGGGCATCACCTGTGTTTGTAAATTTTAAAATTCGCGTGCCGTCACTATTATGAGCTATTGTACCATAATCTAGGGTACTGGCCTCCAGTGCCATTTCTGCCATTGCTAAAGGTGCTTTGTCAAATGCAAGTTGCGCGAATCCAAAAGAGGAAATCCCCAAGAATAAAAGTGTTAATAATCCTGTTTTTACTTGTGTGCTAATTTTTTTCATTATAAAATAATTTATGATTAATAATGAAACAAACTTCTTGTTAAAAAAAGTAAGTGCAAGTAAATATTGGGTTGAAGAAGGTACTAGTACCCCAGTTGAATTATTTTGAATGCAAGTTTTTTGCCTCTTGACGTGAGGAAACATTGCGTTTTTTGTAAATATTATTGATGTGTGTTTTAACAGTACTCACGCTTACAAAAAGCGCTGAAGCAATTTCTTTATTTGTTTTATTCTCTAAAATAAGCGCAAGAACTTTTTCTTCTTGATTAGATAGCGGGGTGTGTTCCGTAAATTTTGCTCTCCCCTGTCTTTTTCTGAAGTAATAAAAATTGAATGCTACCGATGTGACCGCTATAATTGAGATGGCCCAAAACCACCAAGGGTTTTCTTTGTCACTCATAGCTGAGGCTAGAACTTTATCTGCAGCTAATTCGGCTTCGTATTGTCTTGTATATTGGCTTTCTGGATATTTTTCCTGTAAACGATTTAATAACAATTCGTAATAGCGACTTGTTCGGATATCTTCTAAATAGTAGGTGTGTAAACTGCTGCTGCGATCACTTAAAAAAGCAAAGCTGTACAGTTCTACTAAGGGTTCTTCCATCATTGCGCCGAATTGCTGCAGTTTTGAAAACCACTTTTGAGAGTTTAATTTGCGGTTTGCTTCACTACGGTAAGTTCCGAATGCGAATTTCATGTCATTTTTTAGGGAATCTAATTTGAACAATGCATTTGCACTTTCATTATTTGAAACTACCTGGCAAAACATTTCATTTTCAAAAGAAAAGGGCAGCGTGAGCCTCGTGTTGTTATTTGCTATAAAAACAATTTCTTTACTATTGAGACAATGGCCGGTAAAATGGGTAGTTTGTTGTTCTTTTTCAGTACAATTATCAATGTGAATGCGATATATTCTGTTTTCTGTGAGTAAATTATTACCGCTAAAACTGAAATTCCCAAGCGAATCGGCTACCGTTTTACTGAGTATTTGTTCCGGATGAACCCCACTTATTTTTCGATAATCTTCTACTAGGGATAGGTAGAGTTTTCCATCAATAAAATCTTCACTTACGGCACCTGTAAATTGGTATTGACCAATCGAAACCGCAGAAACTAAAAGAAAAATAATAAGATGAAAATGCTCTTTAAACATAGATTAGAAATTCGGAAGTAAACCAAAACACTAAGATACATTTTTGTACTTTGTAACAAAATTAAATTGTTGAGACTTATGGTATGTAAAATATCCTTAATTTTAGTTCTATGAATTTCTGGAGAGTCCTTCTTTCTATTTTGTTTCCACCACTTGCCGTTATTGACAAAGGATGCGGATCTGTTTTAATTGTTTTAATCTTGACCTGTTTGGGTTTGATTCCTGGCATTATTGCAGCACTCATTATTTTAAATAATCCAGAAAGGTAGTGTTTGAGGCAGTTTGAGAACAGTGATTGGGGGCAGATTTCTTTAGTTTCTACTGGTTTAAAATAGTACCTTAACTTACTTATTTAATAAAATTTTCAATGAAATTGTTTTTATACCTCGCCTCGCTTATGCTCGTTGCCAATAGCTGCGGAAATACAAAATCAACATTAAATACTGTGGAGGATACCATTTCAAATACTCCAATTTCAACAGAAAAAATTATAGTAGAAACAAAAAAAAACACCATCTATTCATTAGTAGAAGATACAGCGGGTTCCTTATACCCAGCTTTCGAAACTGGTAATGCAACTACCCTTATCTTTAACTATACAGAAAAAGGCGCTGCAGGAACGGCAGATGGAGATTATACTGAAACGGTACACCTAATGATACCCAATGATTCTAATTATCTAAAATTGAAGGATCAAAATTTACAACAATTAAAAATGGTTTTTGGGAAGTTTTGTTTCTGTAGGGGAGAAGCAGGTTATTATAAAGTAACCAATGGTTCAGTAAGTATAAAAAATGAAAAAGGCCTTATGACTATTAAAGCCTCTTTCGAAATTCCTGAAACGAGCAACAAGATAAGTACTATCGAACAAGTTGTCGTCTTATAAAGATACGCGGCACGGTCTTGAGTGGGTGCTGATCAAAATCAAAAATGCCAACAGCTGCTTTTTTAATCTTTTGTTTCTCAGTATAGCGGTTTTTGCGCTTTCGTTTGAAATGTTAGTTTTTCAAAATCTGTTTTGTTAAAGAAGCATTTCCTTGGACTATATTCATAAAGTACATGCCATCAGCTATTGCTGAATAATTGACACTTGTATTAAAAATACTTCCGTTACTTTCGAAATTTTCTGCTGCTAATTTTCTACCTCTTACATCGTATAATGAGATTATAACCGGGCTATTATTTTCCGAAGTAAAAGAAATATTATAATTTCCATCAGAAGGATTTGGCCATATTGTTAAACCATTCAAGCTAACAGTTTCAGTCCCTAAAGTACCATCAATTACAAAGTTGCTTTCATTTATATCATAAAAAACATGGTCGGTTCCTCTCACCATTAAACGTGCTTGGTTGGTGTCTATCGCTGGCGAAATAACCATATGTTCTCCGTCATTTGGAACACCCGAAGCTAAAATTACATCAAAGTTTTCACCTCCATCTAAGGATAATAGGATATCAACATTAGGAGCATTTACTGGAGCCGCGTTGGAACCAGCAACCTCCCAAGTAATTACTTGGTCAATGTTGTGTCCCCAGGCAGTTGTAGCTCCTTGTGACGTTACTTCAAAAGGACCAATTGAAGTAGTTGTAATTTGTACAAGGTCGCTCCCACTTGCGCCACCACCTGCTACATTATCTCTTACGGTGAGTCTAAAGTTCATATTGCGTGCAACTCCTGGTAATCTTTCCCAAGTAGTTCCAAGTTGATTGTTAAGAACTGTTGTGAGAGCCGGCATATACCTGTCTTTCGCTTCAACAGGATCTAGGGTTCTAAATAAAGGTCCTGCTGTAGCGCTTGCTGCTGGAGGCATAATAGCTGGAGTAGTATCCATTTGTTCCCAACAGTATGACAGTTGATTTGCCGTATTAGGGTCGGCAGCATTTCCTTTCAAAATAAATGGTGTTGAATGCGGTATGCTATAATTAGGACCGGCATTTACTATGGGTGCTTCATTATTGGTATTTGATTTAGGTGCACAATCATTGTTGTTTATACCAGTCCACATTTCGATAATACTGAAACCATTAAAGTAGTCATCACTATTATTTTGAACATTTGGAGGACAAATACCTGCATATCCCATAATAGAAGAAGCGCTTCCAGGTTCTATAGATGCGTTAGACCTATTGCAATTGTTATTTTGTGGATGGTTTGCGCCATATTGATGTCCCATTTCATGAGCGACATAATCAATATCATAAGGATCTCCCATTGGAGTTCCAATCCCTGTTACGCCACGCGCCTTATTGCCACTGCTACAAGGTGAATTTAGAGAAGCAATTCCTCCTCCTTGGGTACTAAAAACATGACCAATATCATAGTTGGCATCACCAATGACCGTATCACAGATAAATTGACATTCATTTAAGAGTGTTACGGGGCTGTTATTTGTCAACCCGTCAGTAGTGGGGTCTAAGAAAATAATTTCATCATTGTTGGGTACAAGCACCATTCTAAGTGCTACGTCTCTTTCAAATACTCCGTTAACACGCGCCATCGAGGTGTTCATCGCTCCTAATATCGCCGTCTTTTTTTCGGTATCGGTTGCGTTGTTTGGAATGCCTTGATCGCTTAAGTGAAATAGTGCGTACTCACCTGTACAAACTAAAGCAAGTCTATAGGTTCTGAGCATACCATCGTCTGCATTTCGGGTTGCGCTATTTGCTAGGTTTGCCTTGGTAATAGTTTCTTCTATCAAGCATTCAAAACCAAAAGGGTTAGGTGGTAATGACTCTCGAGAATAGCTAATATAAAAATTTTCTCCTCTGGTATATGGATCAATATACATCGTTTTATGAGTAGCAGAAGTAATCATAATATGGACTCCATTGTTGGAGGATGTTATAGTAGCAACAGCACTTGGGTCTTCAAGACCTTGTCCTGTAAAAGCCTTTATACTCGGATATTTAGTTTGTAATTCTGAAGCTAATACTGAATTTTCGTACACCCTGAAATTGTATGTTCCTTTGTTTCCAACAGGGATTTTTATTATCACATTCGAAGTCTCCAAAGAGTTTCTAGACGGGGCAGTCGCTAATATATCTATAAAAGTATTTTTTTCAAGCTCGAATAATGTAAAAAATTCAGGCATTGTTTTTCTAGTTTTTTTAACTAGAGTGGTCGTCCGCGTTTCTGAGATTTCTTGCCAGTTAGTATTAGTTTGTTGTGCATATGAAGCTGAAAATACGAAAAGAAAAGACCAGCAAATATTTTTGGCTCTAGTAAAAATCATAGTGTTAATTTTTTAGTTTATTCAAAATTATCACTTAATGCTAATATAAAAGACATTTTGCGGTAACTTTGTATTTTATATTAGAAAATTGTGAATAAATCGATAACGATACGGGATCTGGGATTAATGGATTACAAAGAAGCTTGGGAATACCAAGAAACTTTGTTTCAAGAAATTTTACAGCTTAAGATTAGAAATAGACGCGAGGAACTTAGCCTTGAAACTCCCAATTATTTTATTTTGGTGGAACATCCTCATGTTTACACCTTGGGAAAAAGTGGTGATATTAGTAATCTATTAATATCTGAAGATAAACTAGCTAAAATTGGAGCTGCCTATTACAAGATAAATCGCGGTGGCGATATTACCTATCACGGTCCCGGACAAATTGTTGGGTATCCAATTATAGATCTTGAAAATTTCTTTACCGATATTCATAAATACCTCAGATTATTAGAAGAAATGGTTATTCTTACCTTAGCCGAATATGGAGTTAAAGCTGAAAGATCCAAAGGGGAAACAGGTGTTTGGTTGGATGTTGGGACTCCTTTTGCTCGCAAGATTTGTGCCCTGGGTGTGCGTGCAAGTAGATGGGTTACGATGCATGGTTTTGCACTGAATGTAAACGCAGATTTGGGATATTTTGACAACATGATACCCTGCGGAATTAAAGGCAAAGCAGTAACTTCTTTAAACGTTGAATTAGGCAAAGCCGAAATATCTATGGAAGAGGTGCAGCAAAAATTACTGAAACATTTTACCGTACTTTTTGAGGCTCAAATTAATAGTTAGGAATGGGTTTGTGTCTAAAAACGATACAACAGTATTTCATTATTATCTCCGTTTACCGCGATGTATAGATTTTTGTTTCGGTAGCTCAATGATGCTTGTCCATTTCCAAAAACTGGAAATCCCTTTTTTAAATTTCCATTAAAATCATAGAGATATACTTTCTTCTCCTGCGTTTCTGTAATGCTTACATAACCTTCTCCACCATATTTAAATAGTATTGGTTTTGTGTAAAAACCAAAAGGAAGCTCGATATATTTTCGTTTTATTTTAAGCATATTATCTGCTAACGAAACTGAGGTTTCCCCTAAAGAAGAAAAATAATAATCACCGTCCGTAGTGCTTTTATTTGTGCTTATTTTTCCGTTTTGTGAGATTGAAATCTTCTCTTTGTTTCTTGTAATTAGTACAAAATCAATTCCTTCTTTATAAAAAGGTTGGTTCTCAAAATCAAATGTTTTTGAAACGTTTACGCGTGGTTTTCCAGTTCTACTTAAAATATTTAGTTTTCCGTTTTTTTCAGCAAATAAGAGATAGTCTTTGTTGCTCATTCTAATGTGCTGTGGGGCTAATACAATATTAGTATTGGACTTTGTATAGGTGAATCCTTTTACGATTTTAGCCTCTTTATCATACATCAAAATCTCTTTTCCTTGAACAATTACAAACCTGTACTTTCTGTTATTGTCATAATCAAACACCGCAACAGGTTGTGTTATTTCATCTTTGAAGTTTATAGGAAACGGTGCTACATCGTTTCCATTTCTATCAATAACAAAGAACCCATTTTTTGTGTTAAATGCTAGTTGCTTTCGACCATTTTTATTGAGGTCTATTTCGTTAACCTTGCCTAGGATTGGATTGGATAGTTTTTTTGACCACAGTTTTTTTCCATTGGGAGCAAAGAGGTGCAACACGTTCTCAATATCTTGAACAACGATATTATTAGATTTCGTTTTGTAATCATAGAAAAAATTAGGATACGAAAGCGCTGGTTGTTCTAGAGAAAGACTTGCGATTTCAGAAACTCCTATAGATTTCTGTGCTTTTTTAGTAGCCTCTTTACACACAAAATTGAAGTGCGCAAAATCACGATCATAGGTCATTTGTGAAATTGCAATGGGGTAGTTTTTTATGGTTTGATAAGCACCCGAATCTCCTTTGTAATCTCCTAAAATATTTGAAATATTAGCGTGAACGTCTTTTTTTGTTGAAATGGTAAGCAAAGAAGCCGTATTGCTTAAACTTACTAGGGCTTCCTGTACATTACGAGATTTGCCTAGAACATCGTTTGATTTTATGGCCGCAATATACGTTTGTGCAACACTTTCAGTTTCCGTAAAAACTACTTGATTGTTTATTTGAAAAACAGTGTTTTTAGGCCTTACTGTAATTCCGAATAGTTGCTTGTCCAAAAATGAAGGGTCTGTTACAATGTATAATTTTACCTCTCTATAGTTGGTGCTTTCGTTTGCAAGAAGCGCCAGCTCGTTGCTGCTCATTTCAGCATCTATACTTTTAAAAGTAAAAACTTGACTGCCTTCAAAATCAAGATCCACCATATGTGAAGTGGTTTCTAGAAACGGTGTTGTTGGAGTTTTTAGACTGTCTCGAACGGGCCTATTTAATCGATTAAAAAATAGTGGTGCGTCGCTGTAGGTATACATTTTGGCACTAGAAATTTCCGAAGGAAGGTCAAATATAAAATCTACGGGTTGTGCTAGCTGTCCCTTGAAAGTAGCGTAAAATTGTAATGAGTCGCTTTCTTTTATGATTCCTTTTGAAATAATTCCATCGGGTAATAGCGTGAGGTTGTGCAATGTCCAAACTTCTTTCCTCTTAGTATCATTGGTAATAATGCCCGATTGCTCTGTTGAGTACCTTCTCTTGTAAAGAGAAAGGCCTTCAAATATATTCGTATCGTATAATTTAGTAAAAGAGGAATGTTTTAAAGTTTTACCATTAAAAAGATCAATCAATGCTTTTTGGGAGTTACTAATAATAGAAAAACTGTCTTGTTCCGCAATAAAAGTAACTTCTTCTTTAATCGTTATTTTTTTAATTTCTCTTGTCTTAAGCTTTAAAGTTTCAACAAGTTTGTCCGTCAAACTATCTAATTGGATTAGCTTGGGATGATTCTTTGTTGTAAAAATAAAGTCATCTTGATCTCCAGTAAAAGCCACTAAACTTGGTGATGAAGTATTCAGTTCCTTAAAAAAGGCTGAATTTAAAACCAGCTCTAATTTGTGAGGTTTTGTTTTGTTGTATAAATCATTGCTTCTAGCATCTTGACTGAGGTTAGAAAGATTATTTATTTTATAAATTGTACTTGCATTATCAGGAATAAAGTTTTCTAATGATTTTGCATTAATAGAAATACCATCACAAGAAAAAAGAGTGATGGTGGTAATAATACCTAAAATTAAAATGAGTCTTTTCATCCCTACAAAAGTAGCAAGGTTTATACTAGAATAATAGAAACTTACAGGTACTTTATTGAAGGGTTTTCAACAGTACCTATATCTTAAATATCCAATCGCAACTGCTCCGGTAATAATCTGAAACTTTTACGATGAAATGAGGTAGGGCCGTATTCTCTAATAGCAGCGCGATGCGCTTTTGTTGGATACCCTTTGTTTTGTTTCCAACCATATTCAGGAAATTTTGCGTCTAGCTCCACCATATACAAATCCCGATAAGTTTTTGCAAGAATTGAAGCGGCGGCTATGTGTTGGTATTTTCCATCTCCTTTAATAACAGTTTCGTACGGAGTTTTTCCGTAGGGCTTAAATCTGTTTCCGTCGATGGCGATAAATTGTGGTTGCGGTTGTAATTGTTCAATACTGCGATGCATTCCTAAGATAGAAGCGTTGAGAATATTTATTTTATCAATTTCTTCCATCATTACGTGACACACCCCAAAACTAATAGCTTCGGCTTCAATAATGTGTTTGAGCTCCATTCTTTTTTTTTCCGAAAGTTGCTTCGAATCTGTAAGCCAAGGATGTTTAAAGTCATCGGGCAAAATAACGGCAGCAGCAGTTACAGGGCCAGAAAGACAGCCTCTTCCAGCTTCATCTGTCCCACATTCTATGAGTAATTTGTGGATTTTGAGTTTGAGCAAACTAATAATTTATACCTCCAAAGATAGTAATTATCTAAAAGTACAGTCTAATAGAAAAATTAGGAGTGAATCGCAATGCGTTTTCTTCTACTTCTTCTAAAGTGTCACTTTGATTGATGCGGTAAAAATGGTTAACGATATTGTCGTTATCTAATAAATTCCAAAAGGAAACACCTAACATGCCTCGTAGGTTTTTATACAAGCTAAAATCATACGTTGCCGAAAGGTCTACCCTAAAATAATCATCAATGTTTGCGGCATTGGGCGATTGGAAATTGAGTGTGTTATTTACAATAGGTTCTGATTCGTTTATGAGCGTAGTAGGTTTTCCAGAGTGCCAGTTGAACCCTGCCGAAATCTTAAAGGCATTAAGTACATAATTAATTCCATAAGTAAGTGTATGTCGCACATCTATATTATTATGAAATCTATTAGGACTTAATTCTTCAAAGGTATACGCGTTGTCTGCGAGCGTGTAACTCAACCAAGTATTGATCTTTGTAAATCTCTTATTGACGAGAAATTCGATTCCTCTTACAGTATATCGTCCAGTGGTTCGTGCATCTATAAACTGATTTTGAAATCCTTGGCTTTGCGATGTAATCCCGGTTACTTCTTTATAATAACCTTCCGCATTTACAAGCCATCCATCGTTGTTAAATGTAATTCCTGTAGACACTTGTTTGCTTTTAATGATAGGGGTTTCGTCGGGATTCGAGAGTATCC
This sequence comes from Patiriisocius sp. Uisw_017, assembly GCF_047731265.1. GTDB lineage: Bacteria > Bacteroidota > Bacteroidia > Flavobacteriales > Flavobacteriaceae > Patiriisocius. The sequence continues at coordinate 2,003,354 of NZ_CP159835.1, forward strand.
ATCTGCGGTTTTCAACACCTAAAAAATCATTTTGAAAATCGATGCTTTGAGAAGTGGTTTGACTTTTTATTTCGCCTAAAATGTCAATTGAGATATTTTCAAAAACCCCCTTTTTTATGGAAAGACGAGGTTCGATTAATACGTCATTAAATTTAGAAATATGATTGGCTCTAAGCCCTGCATTGATATTCAGTTTTTCTTCCTTGTTTGAATATGTAAAGGTCCCAAATACACTATTAGTTACTAAGACTTGTTTGTCCCGTCTTTGGAAAAAGGGGAAATTGAGTTGTTCAAAATTAGTAATTCCAGTTTCATTTAATTGGTATCCAAAACTTGTGCTTATTGCATTATTTATAAAATGGGTAGCACTTACTTTAATACCGGCCTCTTCTACTTTATTTTCTTGTGCCAGTCGTTGTTCATTTAAGACGTCAAAATTTACGGCGTCAATTGAATATATACTTCCATAGGCCTGTACTTTGGTTTGCCAATTTTTATTCCAATCTCGTCTATAAAAAAGGCCTGCACTGCTATTGTTTTGATCTAATGTGCTCTCTCTTGAAAGTAGCGCATTGTCTACAGTAGCATTTTCAATAAAGTCTAATCGATTTCCTAATTGAATAAAATTAAAACGGAGAAAATCCTTAGGTGAAATTTCGTATAAAAACCGAAAGTTGATATCATAAAAAGAAAAATCATCGTCTGAGGCGCTCGTATTTTCGCTAGCGGTAGTTACTTCAGTATTCTGAAATGCCTTGTCAAAATATTGATCATATGTAGGAGTTCTAAGATCACTGTCTACAGATCTTCTGGCTGAAAGTTCAATAGAAGACTTAGTGGTTATAGGTACTTTAACATAACCATCTGTACTCAAAAGGTTAAGTCCAATACCACCGCTGGTTTTTTTAGCAATATCATCGCTCCCTTTCATAGAGACAATACCGGAAACGCCATCACCATAAGAGGCGTCGCTACCATTTTTTATGACATCCACGCTTTTTGTGATATATGGATTAAACGCAGAAATGAGTCCGAAAAAATGTCCGCTTTGATACATTTTAATTCCGTCCCATAGTAATAAGTTTTGATCGTTTGTTCCTCCTCGAATGTTGAGGTAAGAAACAGTTTCGTTTACACTTTGTATGCCAGGTAATGCTTTTATGGTTTGCAGAACATCTGTTTCTATAAGCCCGGGGAGTAAATCGAAATTTTCATAATCTACGGTAACCGTTCCATAGCTATTTTTTGAAATTCCTTTGGCTAGATAGGATTGCAATTGTATTGCCGGTAATGCAGTAATTTTCTTTACAACAGAAACGGTGCTACAAGTTTTTTTATTTAACTGACTTGCATTTTTAATGACTGGATTAAATGCTTTTGAAATTATCTTAAGGGAAGATTTTTCATCTATAAACAACAAAGATACTTCTGCTTCCCGCGTTGTTATTAATTGCTGAAATGGAGTCTGAATATAGGTGTTCACAACTCCGCTTTCTTCTCCAGTAAATTGAAGTTTTAAGCATCGCGAAACAACCTTTTTTTTTAAGGTAACAACAATCGTCTTATCTGGTAGAATGCCAAAATCAAACAACGTTTTATTCGTTAGTTGCAGCAGGTTTTCTTCAATGGTTCTATTGCGATTAAAATCTAATAAGTGATTTTCTACTATGTTGGTTTTAAACGAAAATATATAGGGGAAATGATTTTCAATTTCTTGAAAAACTTCACGAAGCGGAGAAGGATTATTGAGCGTTTGACAATACCCTGATTTTAAACAAAATAAACAAGTAATAAGTATAAAACTCGTTTTTATTTTACCCACAAATTAATTATTTTTTAGCAATACTTTTCTGCCATTGATTTCAAACTCCAAATTTAAGGGAATTGTGATGCTTTGTAATGCGGTATTCAGATTATTATGAGTAAAATTACCACTGTATCTCACACTAGTATCAATAGAAGTATTAATAAATGTAATGTTGTATTGTCGCTCCATCTCATTTAAAACGTTTGCTAATGGTATATCACTAAAGATAGATTTTGAACCTAACCAAGACGGTTGCTTTGCAAGGATATTAGATTTTTTTATTTCGTTATTCTGGATACGTATGCTATTACCAAGGGTTAATTTGTAAGTTTCATTTTTCACGTTTACTTTAACAGCCCCTTCATAACAAACTACTTCAAAAAAGTCAGGTCTATTTTTCACGATAAATTGAGTCCCTAAAACGGTAACCGTACCTTGGGAAGTAGTTACTTTAAATATTTTACCTTTGGCTACTTTAAAATAGGCTTCACCATCAAGAATTAATTCGCGAGAATTATCCCAAGAATTTTCATCAAAAGATATTGAAGATGCTGCATTCAAAATTACTTTAGAAGTATCTGGCAAAACCACTTCTTTTCTTTCGCCATTTTCTGCCACATATGTTGAAGTAGAGGGGGTGTTGAAGAAATAGAATAAACCAAATAGTGCTATAAACACTGCGGCTAAACCACTCACAATTCGAAAGATTGCGATAGGCTTTTGTTTCTTTTTGTCCAAAGCCGTAGAGATAGAATCGTAATTGTTGACTACATTAAAAGCTGGTGTTTTGAAATGTTGCGCTGCTTTATGGAGTTTTTTAAAACCATTAAAAGCGTCTGATTGCTCAAACGCTTCTAAGGCCTCTTTTTCAAGTTCGTGGTTTAACCACATTTTGAATAAATCTTTCTCTTTCATAGCGATTCGTTAATGAAACAACTCAAAGGTAAAATATCCTACTAGTTTGAGGCTAAAGTTCTTCAAGATCCTCTTTTAATTTTTTTAGCGCAGTATAAATTCGTTTCTCTACGGCCTTTTTAGAAAGTCCAAGCATGTCTGCTATTTCTTGGTGTTTTTTGCCTTCAACCCTGTTGAGCATAAAAGCGACGCGTTGTCCCTCGGAAAGTTTGGCGAGTGCTTTCTCAAATTTTTCGAGGTATTGTTTTTCTTGTAAAATAAATTCGGGAGACTCGTTGGTGTAGTCTTTGGGTTTTGTTTGCTGGAACTTCAAAACAACTTTTTGATGTTTTGCATCATTAAAAGACATATTATTGATCACTGTAAATAGAAAACTTTTGGCTTTGTCTGGGGCAACATCTTTACATCGTTCCCATAGTTTTATAAATGCTTCTTGAACCTTATCTTGCGGATTGAAATGCGAACCGAATTTATAATAGATAAAGTCGTGCAAATCTTTTGATAACGAAGCGTGTAATTTTGAAAAAACGGCTTCTTCGCAAACGGTATCGAATAACGGTTTGGACATTCCTTTTTTATGTAAAGGTAATAGATATTCTTTTGGTAGGATTTTGCTTAGTTAAGATGTTATATATAAAATCATTAAGATGAAAGTGTATTATAAATTGTTGTTTTTTTTGGCATTTGTTTCTATATCCTGCCAAAAAGAGTCTTTAGTAGTGTTAGAAAATAATCAAGAGCCATCTTTTTTTGATGACGCTCAATTGGTTTCTTTATTAAAAGGGGTTTCTGCTCACGATGGTTCCTTTGATGATATAATAGATCGATCTTCTTGCTTTAGTATTAAGATTCCCTATGGAGTAGTTTTAAATGGCGAATCCCAACAAATTAATAATATAGAGGATCTGCAATCCATAAACGAGTCAGATGAAGTAATACTTTTATTTCCTATTGAGATTTCTTTTGCTACCTATCAAGAAGAAAACATAAGTTCATTACAAGAATTTGAAAACGTCGTTAGGAACTGTGCAAATGGCGGTTTGTATAATGATAGAATAACTTGTGTGGACTTTGTATATCCCTTTAATGTGGGAGTTTTTGATCCAATAACAAGTAATTTTGAAACGATTGTTTTTGATCACGACAAAAAAACATTTCAATCTATTGATAGTTTGAATAGTTTATATCTTGCGACTATTAAATTTCCTATTGAAGTAGTAAATGCCGAGGGACAATATATTACTATCGCCACTAACGAATCTTTAAAAAGACAAATTCAAAGTGCGATTTCGTTATGTGAATAAAACAAAAAAAGCACCTATTGAAAAGACAGATTTAATTTTATATCTGTCTTTTTTTTGTTTGAATAGAATTTGAAAAGAATAGACAAAAGTTAAAAAAATATTAAAATGGATAATCGTGGTAGTACATGTTAGAGGGTGTCTGTTTCATACTTGAATATTGAAATTCAATTTATTAATAAAAAATAATGTTATGAAAAACCTTTTAAAATTTAGCTTTCTATTTGTATCGCTCTTATTTATTTCCTGTGGAGATGACGATGAGACACCCATTAACACTATAGATGTAGAAGTGTCTATAGCAGAATTTGTAGCTGCGAACCCTGATTATTCTTCATTAGCTGCAGCACTGGTCCGAGCAAATTTAACAAGTGTCTTAAGTGGAACAGATCCATTTACAGTATTCGCTCCCAATAACGCTGCATTTGCTGCTTTCTTAGAAGCTAATGGCTTTGCCAGTTTAGAGGATGTTCCGGTGGATGTTTTAACTAATACTTTGTTAAATCACGTAGTTTCTGGAACTAATAACTCTGAAAGCCTAACAACTGGTTATATTACTTCACTAGCAACTTTTGGCGATACAGAATTAAATCTAAGTCTTTATGTAGATATTACAACTGGAGTTCAACTAAACAATGTTTCAACAGTTACGGCTGCAGACATCGCTGCGAGTAATGGTGTAATTCATGCTGTTAATAGTGTGATAGCCTTACCTACAATAGTTACACAGGCTTCTGCAAACCCAGCATTCTCTACATTAGTAGAAGCATTAGTTGCGGCAAGTGACGGAACTACAGATTATGTTGCATTATTATCTGGTACTACAGCATCACCGTTTACTGTTTTCGCACCTACAAACGAAGCTTTTGCAGGGTTGTTAACAACTTTAGGATTAAGCGGATTAGGAGATGTTCCACAACCTTTGTTACAATCTATACTAAATTATCATGTAATTGCAGGAGCAAATGTACAAGCTGGTGATTTGACAAATGGACAAACTGCAACGACTTTTCAAGGAGAAGATATTACAATCGATTTAGCAAATGGTGCTCAAATTATTGATGCAACAGGAATGGCAACAAATATTATTGTTACCGATGTGCAAACATCGAACGGAGTAGTACACGCAATAGACCGCGTATTATTGCCACAAGCAGCAATTGACGTTGTAGATCCAACCATTGCAGGGTTAGCAATGAATACCGCAGATTTGTCAATTTTAGTTGAAGCTTTACAACTTACAGGTTTAGACACAGTATTAGCAGATAGATCTTCTGAATTCACAGTTTTTGCACCTACAAATGCGTCTTTTGAGGCATTTTTAGCGAGTGTTGGTCTAGCAACAATTAATGATGTGCCACTAGATTTGTTAAGGCAAACATTATTAAATCATGTGTTATCAGGAGTGGTTACATCGGGACAGTTAACAACGTCTTATACAAATACATTGGCTACTTTTAATGGAGAAGCAGACGCTCCATTAAGTCTATACATTAACACCGCTAGTGGTGTAGTATTAAACGGAGTTTCTACTGTAAACACGGCAGATGTTGTTGCTGCAAACGGTGTGGTACATATTGTACAAGGAGTAATTGCATTGCCAACAGTTGTAACGTTTGCAACTGCAGACTCTAATTATTCTTCTTTGGTTGCAGCATTAACAACCACTGGTCAACCAGATTTTGTAACTGTATTGAGCACAGGAAATGGAACAGCGCCAGCACCATTTACTGTTTTTGCGCCAACAAATCAAGCATTTACTGACTTGTTAGTTGAATTGCCATTTGCTACTTTAGGAGATATTCCTCCAGCAGTACTTACTGCAGCCTTAAATACACATGTGGTACCAGAAGCTAATGTTCGTGCAGAAGATTTAGTAGATGGAACAGTAACTACACTTGGTGATGTTATTGTTATTGACGCTACAGCTTTAACTATTACTGACCAAAATGGTCGTGTAAGTACAATTACAGCAGCCAATACTAATATACAAGCCGCTAATGGTGTTATTCATGAGATTAACAAGGTATTGTTAGCTCAATAGATTAAGTCTTACCTCCTAATTAGGTTGTAAATTAGTTAATACTTGTTGAACACCGCCATTAATTTGGCGGTGTTTTTCATTTTATAATAGTTGCTTTTTAATAAGCCAAATTTGCCCTAAATGATAATAGCCATGCTCAACAATTCCGTTTAAATTGCGATACCAAGTACCATATTTTTCTGCTTTGGAAAATTTTAAGAGCTGTGTATCATTCATTCTTTCTACTGTGGAAGCAAACTCTTGTGCGTAATTAAAACTCTTTTCCTTTAAGAGCTCCCAATCTTTTGATGAACTTATTAGAGTTGCATTAAAACTGAAAGTATCACTGATATTCAAAGCTCCGCCTTTCAAAATTTCCAATACCCCTGCTATATAATAATTAGTATGAAAAACTAAGGCTGCAATGGTATTATAATCTTCTATTTTTTGATTTGCCTGCTCCCAGGTAATAGTTGTTAAAGCTTTTTTAATTGAAACTCTAGGAAAATTTGGATTTAAATAAGATGCTCTCAATGCTTTTGCCATTTGTGGCGTTACGGTCATAATGATGTAGTTTTTATTTCATTGAAAGAAAGATGGGTTTTTTTAAGTTTTCTCAAATGATATAGCACTAAAGCCTTGAGGTTTCTGAAATAGGATATAAGACCAAATAATAGCTTGTAATCTTTAGTTATGTGCTATTTTATCGTCAGATAAAATTGTTATTTTGATGCAAAGTAAAATAGTCTTACGCCTGCATCACACCACAGATATAAATTCTCTAAAACTTCCCACAACCCAATACAATTTCAGCATCAAAAAAAATATACCTTTGCGAGATACGTTAATAGGTACTATGAGGCACATCATTGTGATACTTTTCTGTTTAGTTTTTACTTCCGCTTTTGCGCAAGATGAAGCACCTATGCGACCAACAGCCCCAGTAAATGAAAGACCGCCAATTGATTACTACAAAATAATTTCGGCACAACGGGACACTACCTATGTAGATACCACGCTAAATATTCAAAAAAATTATAAATTTAATTATCTCCGTCGTGACAATTTTGAATTAATGCCCTTTGCGAATGTTGGACAAACCTACAATGCACTGGCTGTAAATTTTAATGCAACCAATCTTAAACCACTTTTTGTAGCACAATCTCATCATTATAATTACAATGAAATAAATGATATTGATTACTACAACGTGCCAACACCTTGGACGCGATTGTATTTTAAAACTGCTTTTGAGCAAGGACAACAATTGGATTCTTTTTTTACCGTAAACACGTCAGAGCAATTTAACTTTTCATTACAATACAAAGGAGTACGTTCTTTGGGTAATTACCAACAAAGTTTAACTAGTACTGGGAACTTTACATTTACTACGAATTATTACACCAAGAACAACCGCTACCGAATAAAAGCGCATCTTTCAGCACAAGATATTTTAAATCGGGAAAACGGAGGGCTTAACGAGAACTCATTACAATTGTTTATTGCAGACGATAGCGAATTTAGTGACCGCGGAAGACTGGATGTAAATTTTGAAGATGCCGAAAACAAACTCGAAGGATTGCGTTTTTATGGCCAACATGAATATGATCTTATTAAAAAAAATGACAGCACAAGTGTAAATTCTCTGACCATTGAAAACAGTATTTGGTATGAAGATAAATTTTTTGAATACCGCCAGATAAATCCGTACACTCCCTACGGAGAGTCCTATAAAGCTTCAGGTTTGTTAACGACGACGAAGCTAGAAGATTTTAATGTAAATGCAGGAGTGCGATATGAAAATGATGTCTTAGGTAAAATGGGCGCTTTTGCACAGTACACTAATTTTAATTTCGGGTATAATTCTGTTATAGTTTTAAACGATAGTAGAATCCCAAACAGAATAAAAGGGGATATTTTGCAAGCGGGAGGAAGTTATGAGAAGGAATATCGAGGTTTTGCTTTAAAAGGAAAAGCAGCAATCAATGTCGCAGGAGACTTTGACGGCAATTATATCCAAGCTTCTGCTGGCTATGCGTTAGATGACAATAACAAAGCGAGTGTTGGGATTAACATACATTCTGTAGCGCCCAATTTTAATTTCCTTTTGTATCAAAACGACTATGTAAATTACAATTGGAAAACCGAGTTGAACAATGTGAAAACGCAAGAATTGCGTTTCGATTTACAGTCTAAGAAAATTGCAAATGTATCTGTAAGCTATACTGGAATTGATGATTTTGCATATTTCGGTATCACTTCAAACGATTCTACACCAACACCACAGCAATTTGGCACAAGAGTAGATTATTTGAAAATTAAGGCCGAAAGAGAAATCAATTGGAGGATGTTTGCGTTAATGAATACGGTAATGTATCAAAATGTAGTGAGCGGAGCCGAAGTTTTTAACGTCCCACAATTAATTACACGACAATCATTGTATTATAAAGGGGAGTGGTTCAAAAAAGCATTAAATCTTGAAATGGGGGTTGGTTTTAAGTATTTCACAAAGTACAATATGAATGCCTACGACCCTGTCTTAGCAGAATTTTATGTGCAAAACGAGCAAGAATTAGGAGGTTTTCCACTAGTAGATATTTTCTTTAATGCCAAAATAAAACAAACACGTATTTTCTTTACTTGGGAGCATTTTAATCAATTATTTAGTACTACAAACGAATATTTCTCAGCCCCAGGCTACCCTTTCCGAGATGCGGCGATTCGTTTTGGATTGGTGTGGGATTTCTTTTTGTAGCTTTCGATTTTCCAATATTTAAATTTCAGTTCTAATTATTTTTCAAATCTTATTAGCCCTCTAAGTCAGCTTTAGTCACAGGCACAACCTGCTCTCCATCAAGTCTAAATAGCCCCAAATACCCACCAAACCATAGTACGCCGTCAGTATCCTCATAGATGCATTGAATGGCTGCCGTATTTAAACCTTGGGCTTTTCCGTAGTTAGTAAATTTCTTGCCATCATATTTATAAACACCGTGATGTTCTGCCGGAAACCAGATGTTACCTTCTTTATCTTTAAAAAGACTCCATACTTCATCACCCGTAATAATGCCGTCTTTAGTATAATTAGTAAATGTCTTACTATCATAGCGACTTACGCCATTATAGAATGTGGCAAACCAGAAATCTCCGTTGTTATCTTCTAATATATGATTAACAGAATTGCCTGCAAGCCCTTTAGTTTCAGAAATATGCTGCAATCTTTTACCGTTATATTTATAAGCACCTCCAGGGGTCCCAAACCATATATTGCCCTTGCTATCTTCAAACACACTTGAGACAATTTTAGGGTGGCTAACACCTCTATTTGGATCGTTTTTTGACGCTGGTAAAGAAAAAGTGGTAAACCTAGCGCCGTCAAAACTAGCGACACCTTTATAAGTGCTTATCCATAGCACCTCTTTGCTGTCAACCATCAAACTCCAAATATCATCATCGGGTAGCCCATCTTTTTTAGAGTATTTGTTAAAAGAATCAGGGATTGGAGTTGAGGAAATGTTCGGGTCGTATTTTATAAGACCATTTTCTGTGCCTAACCAGACAAACCCATTTTTATCTTCAACGATACCTCTTACAGCATACCCATCAAAACCTTCAGCTACAGAATGGTAACTTACGCTTTTACCATCATAAAAGATGACACCGTCATCATTGGTTCCTAACCACATATTTCCTTTAGAGTCTTGAAAAATACGCCTCACAAATTGACTAATGGGTTCGGATATAGCTCTTGGAGTTGGTATAAAGGGTATGCCTGTAGTTTCAACTGCGTGTACTTTGTTTGTAACAGGAGTACTAGTCTTAACGGTGCTGTTTTCTTTTTTAAGAGTGCCGTTGTCTTTACACGCCGCAGTTGCTATACAAAGTAACGCTAGAATGGATAAACTTTTTAGTTTCTTCATTGATTTTCTTTGTTAGATTTAGTTGTACTTAGCTGTTCTATGTCTAAGTATTTTGTGCCAAATGTAAAGGAGATCAATTATTTCTTAGTATTTGAAGTGTAAAAAAAATGCAAATTTCATGTCAAATACTCTAAATTACAGGAAACTGGATACAAATCAATTCAAACTATCTAAAACCCTCTGAGCAGCAGCCCGCAAAGAATCACGTTGTTTTAAAATAGTCAGAGAATCTTTTTTTTTGAAAATTGGAGGTTCCTTATCAGCCCGCGAGAACTTTATCGAGTCTATAACAACTCTTGGAACATCAATATCAGTTCTATTTGGGTGCAAATCTTCATCTTTTAATCGCTCGCTCGTTTTCCAAGTTTCCCTCATTTGCTGTAAAATTTGGCTTTCCCATTGCGAAGGATGTTTTGCATCTACCCATATTACATCGCGGTATTCAGTATCAATCAATGCTAAATCTGGGGTTGCGGCACCGTCAAATTTTTTGCTATCATCTCTTACAGCGGCAACCGTACTTAGCATAAACAATCGCTTGCGACTCCCTATTTTTTTAATAAAAGGTCTAAACTCAACGGGTTTGTTTACAGACCAGTCGTATTCTTTCCTAGATTCTATTACTTTTAAAGGCATTGCGCTAACGCCTGCTAGCCCTTCTTTTTTAGCGGCATGGTTGTAATAATATAATTTGTCAGTTCCGTCGGCAGGAACAAAAACGCTAAAGGCAAGGCTGGTGCGTTCTTCACCAATGGGCTCTAGACCAAACCAATGGTAAAAACCGTTTTCTGCGCCAATATTCATTCCGTTAAAATTAAAATCAGTTACAAAGGGTTGCTGATTTTCATCGTCCTTCAAGTCTGGGATTTTAACCGCAGTTTCCATATTCCAGGGTAATGGATCTGTAAATCCACCTAAAAACTGGAGTGATTGCGCTTGCATTCTGGACACATTTTCGGACAGTGTGTTTTGGCGTGTTAAGAAGGGATGTTGATTGATTTCTTCAGCAGGGATATAGGTTCCCATTCCAATGGTAATTCGTTCTAAATAATCACCAGCATCGTGTTCGCCTGGTTCAATCACCATAACGCCTCCATAACTGGGATAAGGAAAAAAGAACCCTTTCCATTTTATAAGGCTTACCACTTGCACCCATTTTCCGCTATCATCTTTCATATAAAAGACCTCGCTTGGCGCTAAAGTAAACAACTGGAAAAAATTGAATCGCTGCACTACAGCATTGTAGGTATTTCGACTAAACGCTAGAGATTCACCAATGGCAAAGGTAACGGGGATTCGGCTTTTATCTGCAAATCGAGGAAAAGGTGAAGTGCTTTCCACCGCAAAAAGTTCCTCGGTATTATCGCTCATGCGTTGCCATGAATATTCTTTTGCAGGTTGTACGGCCATCGTCCATTGGTTAGTACTGTCTACACGAACGAGTTGTGGTGGAGATACTTCTTGGGTTTCACCAATAGATTCGTAGGCCATTGTAACGATGTTATTGTAAGGCTGGATGCGCTCATTTTGCGTTAAGGGGAGTTCCTCTAATGCAACAAGTTCTAGGTTGTTATATACGTTGTATAATTGCATGTAAGAATACAATCCTGTTTTCCAGCCTAAAAACCAACCGGTTGCAAAGAATAATACAATCCCCATTAAAATGAGAATTCTTTTTCCAGCTCCTAGCGCCGCTCTAAATTTTAGAAGTGTGAACCACAGAAATAATCCAGCTATTAAAATTATAAAGAAATACTTGCGCACAAACAAGAGTGCTGGCTGGTAATCATCCCTCAAAAAGAATAGCAATAAAATAATGGCACCGATGATGACAATGCGTTTTTGCTTCCCGCCTTTATTCCAATAGTTTTTCATTAAATGAGTTTATAGGTTTATGAGTTTAAAAGTTTAATTTAGATCTCAGGTTACCGTTTGATTTTGTGGTTTCTGAATAGAAATTTAAGTCCAAATATTCACCCCACAAAATTGTATCGAGGTGTGTAAATCTACTTAATCATCCCTTTATCCTTAAAACGATCTCGGGCGCTTTTTTTCTTCAGAACTTCTTCTGAAGGTTGTTCTTGTTTATCGTTTTCGTTTTCAGCTCCATTTTCGATTTCAAATTTTTCCTTTACCTCATCTACTAATCCCTCAACAGATTCTTTTCCTTTTTTAAATGCTTGCTGAAGTGCTTCTTTTTTAGTCCGTTCTGATGCGAATAAAAATAAGGAGGCAATATAAGTGCCCATCAAAGTCCCAACAATTGCTGAAACAAAATACTCAATATTAAAAGCATTTATTGGTGTCGCGAAACTTATAACAGCTCCGGCGACAAGAAATAGTAAGGCCACATAAACCAATCGCCACAAAAAAGGCTGCTGATGCATAAACCCTTTTTTATTTTCGGGTTTCATTTGTAACCCCTCGTTGTGCGTGACGTGGTTAATGAATCTATATGTTTTATTACTTTTTGATTCAGTCCAATACAAGATTATCCCAAAGAGTATCGCACTTACAAAAACAATAATTTCTAGTGTCATGGGGAAGGTTTTTTTTTGGTTTATATTTTTTGGTTTGTTGTTTTAAAAATCAAAATTTTATTTTGTCTTTAAAGTATAAGTGGTCTGTTTTTAAATACGTTACAAATATAATTAGATTTCGCTTTGTAACTTTGCTCACGCTGCTGAAAACATTGTTTTTAGATTTTATCTTTATCTTCTAATTCAAGTTCATTACCTTTTTAATTCCCCCCTCGGGGGTTAGGGGACCTTTATTTCTTTCAAAATCATTTCAATCACCCAGTCCTGATACGAGGGTTTCCATGTTTTATAAGTGCTATAAAAATCTTCTTTATCGTACCAAAAAAGATGTAAGGGGTCCACAGGTGCAATACTGTTTAATAGTTTCCAGACAAGTTCTTGATGTTCTGGCTCTAAAGAAGAATGTGGTTTGTGTAAAGATTTATATAAAATTTCTTCCACAATATCTTCTCGTTTTGTTTGATTGTTAACCGCCAGTTTCTCGAGGTATAATTCTAGGCCCATTAATTTTTTACGGTCTTCAATAGACAATTCGTTGAGGTATTTTTTATACAAAAATGAGTTGCTTAAAATTTCATTTATGGGATGATCCACTTCTTTCAGCATTTCAGCAAAACGGTGACTTTTAATACGCACATAATTGGGTGTTTTTGTTGCTGAATTTAAATCTATTTCAGCAATAAAATGATCTGTAAGGGTGGTCATTAATTCATCGTGAGATATGTGAAATAGCATTACATCGTGATGGGTATCTTTAATCGCTTTTTTGAACACTTCCTCATCCTCAAAAACCATAATATCTTTTATAAAATCCCGAAGTAAAAACACTCCTCCAAAAGCACGGGTGTAAAACGAACTTATAGGCAAGGATAACGGTTCAAGATGTAGTTTTCTCCCTCTTAAATCGCCATACTTTTTAGCCGAATCTAATAGTTTTTGATGAAGCTGTCGATCAATAAAGTTGTTGCCTTCGTGAAACAAGTCTACTAGTTTTTCCTGTTCTTTTTGTTGGTCTTCCAACCTGTTTATTAACTGAAAACTAACCCTAATATGCTCATATTTTAACAGGTCAAACGATTCATAAAATGCGTCTATTTGTTGGTCTAAATGAACGCACAATGCACTGTCTTTTGTAATATCGCTTATCTGTTTAGAATAGGCCGTAAAAATGGCGTGCATTAAATTGCGATCAAAACTATGGGATGGCATAAAAACAGGTTTCCCTTTTTGTGCGGGTGAAATGATAATTGCATTTGGGTTTGGATCGCCAATATTGAGGTAGTAATTATTGTCTTTTTCTTTTGCAACTTCAGGACTCCATCCCATTCCGTCAATGTTAAAATGCGATAGGGTAGTGGCTTTTACTCCAAGCATAGCAAGGCATTCGTTATAGCGTTTTGCTAACGAACCAGAAAGTGGCACAAGATCACTGCCATATAATTTTGCTCGTTTTAGTTTATCCATTTTTAATGCAGATTTTTTTTTAATTAATAATTAAAGCTTATTTTATTAATCATTGTGATGTGGTTGAATATTCGATATTTTTCTAGTTCAAAAAACAGCAATCTCCTATCCTTAATCAATTTTTAAGCTGCTTATGCCTTTTAGGAGGCCTGCGGCAACAGCATACGGGATAGCTTTTAATGTTCATCATTTTTTAAATCCTGAATTCAGTATGTTTTGAGTCGATCATTTTAATCGAAATTCGAGCATCGTAAATCGAAAATTAGTCTTCAAACGATTTCCGTGCTGCTAACTGCACTTCCATATCACGAACTCGTTGTTCTACTTTGCGTTTAAAATCTGTATCTGCTATGGTGGCTACGTTATCTAAATAGCGCACTACTTCTTGCCTTCTAATATCGCTAAAATTAAGTCCTTTCATATTTTGTCTCATCAGGTCTTTTAGCATTGCATACTTGGTGCCATAATCCTTCTTGAAATACAGTAACGGATCCTCAAACCAATCTGTCGGCAAATCAAAATCTGTTAATCGCAATGAAATGGAGCTTTGTATATTCCGGATATCTCGTGAAGAGAAAAATGGAAATTCAACTTGGATGTTTTTATATAATGCTGCGTAAAAGAGATGTTCGTTTGTTTTGTGTATGGCTTCGGTACGGTTATAAATTTCGAGCACTTTTGCTTCGGAAGGTTTTTCTGAAACATTTAATATTTCGCCTAAATTTTTAGCCAATCCTTGTGCTGAAAGAAATTCGTAATCTTTTGGATTTTGCATTTTCACAAAATCTGGCATGCTCTTTTCAAACTTGCGCCACCACATGTAATCTTGGTCGACAAAATCTGGAATCGTTCTAGCTCCGTCAATCTTAAAACGTCCTTGTACACGATTAATCACTGCCTTGTCTAGCATTTCTGGCAGGTTGGTAAAAAGTCCAATACTACTGTTCCCGTAGTTGATGGCATAGGCGCCTTCTGTATGTCTTAAAAATACGCCAATCACTTCTTTAACCCCTGCTGAAACTCCTTGCGCGGTTCGTTCTTGTAAATTGTTTTCTGCATCATCAATGGGTGCAAAAATAAGTTTTGTAGGGTCTGAAAGAGGTTTCATCCATTGCATCGTTTTTTCAGCACTACCTCCTTGGAAGGTTGAAATCAAGGTGTCTGGCATTGGATGAAATAAAAACGGAATGTCTAATTCGTCGCAATGCTTTTTCAGCCTAGTAGCAATGGCGGCAATAAGCATGCTTTTTCCAGTTCCTGGAATTCCGTAGCCCATAAAAACAGGCATAAAACCTCCCAATTCTTGAAATGGATTTTTCTTTGCAACAAAATCATAACTCAGCATTCGCTCGGTCAATCGTCGGGCAAAGTGCTTTGCATCCCGATTCCCCACGATTTCCTCAAATTCTATTTTATTGAATTCTATACTTACCGCACTTCCTTCAAAAATATTTTCCCAACCTGAAACCGCGTAGTCGCTCTTCTCCAGTTTATAGGTGCGATCTGTAATGGTTTCAGTGTATTCTAAGGATGCATTTCGCATTTGAATTTCGGTGATAACGGCTTCAAAATAAACAACCGTAAAATTGATAACATCAATATCGTTGTTCACCATTTCTGGATGTCCTAGGTATTTGTCGTAATAATAAAGCAAGCACGAAACTCCTTTTAAAGGAGACATAAGCGACAACTCTGGAAGGCCAGCAAACTTATTTTTCATCACAGAAAGATCGCCCTGCGCTTTCGGTTTTAAATCATATAAAATTCGGGTGGAAATACTGAATAACATAAAAGCGGTAGCCGTCTGCATCTTGCTTTCATACTCGCGACGTTGTGAAGCATCAAGGGAAGATTTTCGTTCATTAAGTCCAGAAAGCCCGGACGAATCAAAATAATTATCCTTCAACCAAATCCCCATGGTAAGTCCTTCTTGCAATGCATACAAACTCTCATTTAAAAACAAAGGGATCGCAACACTATCTGGTAATAACCTCTTTTTGAGCGCTAAAATAGTCTTAGAAACCGAAGTGACCTCGTTACTCGCAGTGCCGTTCGCCTTTGATAAATAGAGTAAGATGGAACTGTCTTTTTTGTCGGTATCGCGCCGTTGTGCTTTGCTTCCCTGCTCCCATTGAATGCCTTTTAAATAAGAAGAAGCTTCATCACGAAGTGCATCCAGCTCGTTGATTTTTATAGGAAAAGTGCTGTTGTGTTCCATTTTGAAGTTTATAGTTTATAGTTTGTTGTTTATTATTTACATTTAACATCCCACCAACCACCGTTCAAAGGGAGGCTTACGCAAAAACCATAGTTTTTTTGGCGTAGTTAGATTTTAGCATTTCAATCTCCGATTAAGGAGCGGATTTTAATTTAATTATTGCCTATACTTTCTGCTTACTGCCAACCGCTAATGCCTACTTTTTTAAGGCGTCTATTTCAATAGGGTCTGTTGTAAACGTGTTCAAATGCTGCGGAATGTTATCATAGAGCAACTGCATCACCCGATGTGTTGTAAATAAATATTTCTTCGGCTTTTTCTGTTTCCAAACTTGTAAATGTTGTTTGTTGAAAAAAGAACCTTCGGTAAAGGATCCGGTGCTATTTATTTCTTCAACTTTAAACGAAATTGCGAGTGCATGGAGGTCTAACGTTCTTTCGATGATACCTTTCAGAATGACATGAGTTACTTTCATTTCATCTTTTGCAAAGACATTATGTAACAGTCCCAAATCTACTTTCCGAAGTTTTTTGGGTACTACTTTTGTTAATTTTTTGTCAATAGCGTACGCCATCATATCTAGCGACATATTTCTATCTGCAACACTTTCGAGTACATCGTAAATTTGTTGCGTGTAATCGGCAACTTCTTCTTTGTACATGTCAAAATACATAAAGCAAACAAAGGGACGATTGAGCGTGATGTCATAAAAAGCCCAACTAATCATATAACGCGCGTCAATAGATTTTACGTTATTTGTTATGATTTTCCCTTGAATAAATTTTTTAAATATATACCGTTGCTCTACAGAGGTATAATAAATAATCGAGGCTGCTTGGTGCAACTTATAATCGTTTACTTCTTGTTTATCTTTTAAGAGTGTTTCAAGAAATTCATTTTTTAGAACGTTAACTTCTGGGAGTTTCTCCAAGTACTCGTGCTGCAATTCTAAGTCATTATAAAGGTACCTGAATTCTAGAAAATTTGGATAGCCGCTTTCGGTTAAATCAATCCGCATCTTCTCCTCGTCATCAAACAAATACTTAATGCGAAACGCTTCTAGGGAATACTTAAGTAATTCAGCATATTGCTCAATAAAGGTAACTTCTATTTCCTCACAAATATCCTTCTTCGCTAAAGAACTCACTAAAGAACTAAACGCGTGCTGCACAATTTTAAAATATACCTTGTACTGTTCTTTTGATTCAAGAACAGCGCTGTCTAAGGGAGTTTGTATTTGGTTAATGCTCATTAAAAGAGTTACAATTTTAAAGTGGAAGGTTTAAAAGTTGTTTTACTGAAATTACTGTTGCTAGGTCTTTTAAAACTTGTAACCTTCAACCCATAACATTTAATTTGGCAGATCCTAGCCTAAAAGATCATCTTCTTCAGTTGGTTTTGGAGGAGTGGGTGCGTTATCGCTTTCTGGCGCAGGTGCATTGCCATCGGTTTTGTAATACTCTTCAAAGATTTCTTTCATATCGATCCCGTAACGGTCGGCGAAATTTTTCTGTATTGAAGCATCTTTCTCTCTAATTTCCTGAAGCGACTCTGCATAACTCCCATAGACCCCTTGCATCACTTTTTCGTGTACTGGAATGTTATCCATCATGTCTTGACGTGCTTTCGCGCTTGCCGTGTGCATTGCTGCCAAGGTTTGCCCAATGTGCTCATCTGTTTTAACACCTAGGTGTTCTAAGATTGCAGCAAACTCTTGATCGGTTCGTGCTTTTAATGCTACGATATAGCCATCATAGTATTTAAGACGTTCGTCTGTATCACTTTTTAATTTTGCACGGTGTGTTTGTAGGTTACTGCGTAAAGATGTAAGTACTTTGATTGTCAAGTTATGTTTGTGAACAAAACTGTCTTTACTAGCTGCCAATGTTGTGTAGGCATTTTTGAGACCTTCCAGTTCTTCGACTTTTTGCTCAATGGTAGTGACCTTGCCAATCGCCTCAGAATATGCAGGAGATTGTTTATCACTTACTTCTTCTAACGTTTGGCGGGCTTGTTTTAAAAGTGCGTATTGTTCTTCTAGTTTGTCCTCGGTCTCTTTCTTTTTTTCAAGTGCTTTGGTGTGGTTTTTACTCGCTTCTACAATGGCTACTTGCAATTTTTCTTCCACTTCTTTGATTTCTACTTCGCGATTTTTTAATCTTGATACGGCTGCTTGAGATTTGTATGATAATTCATTGAGTAGTGTTTGTACATCTGCACTTTCTATACGCTCTTGGAATAGTGCCTTCGCCTTCATGTCTGCACCCTCACGAATGTTTTTGGCAGCTTTTATTTCCTCTTCTCGTTTTTTGACTTTCGCCTTGCGACCCCAGAGGTTATTCCACCAACTGTCTTTTATTGCTTCGGCTTCTTCAAGTTCGTATGTTGCTTTTTCCAATGCTTTTTGAGCATCGTCTATTACTTTTTGTTCTTGCGCATTGAGCGTAGAAAATTTTTCAAAGATGATACCTACCTCGTCTTGATAATCTGTTAAATCTTTGATCGCGTCGAGTAGGGAAGAACGGTCTTTCGCTGCCATTCCTACAACATCGTCTAAGGTGGCATTTAATATTTTTTGACGTACTTCTGGGTCGTCTTCTTGCGCAAGCTTCGACTTCATGTGGTCAACGGCTTTGCCCCAGTTTACTTCTACTTTTTCTTGTTTTTGTTGTGCATTAGAATCTGTTTCTAATAAGTCAAAATCATCAGACATAGGGATGGCTATTTTAAGATACCTAAGGGGGACTTTAAAGTTCCTTTTAGTACTGGTTATTTTAAAAAAAAATTTGGAGTATCAATTTCGTCAAAAAAGATGGGTTTGGGAACTCAAAATTGAAATGCTTCTAATTATTTGTCGCAGAGAAGGGTAGAATGTTACTTTTTTTGTCTTAAGGTTTTAATTTTGAGATTTTAGAAGCTCTATATTACTCCAGTTCTTCTAATGTTGTCCGCTTAATATTAGCAACAACACAAAAAAAAACTGCCCTTTGCTACAAAATGTACAAAGGGCAGTTTATTAAATCTTAAAAAAATAGACTCTTGAGTTTTACTCTATAATTACATTAAAAGTAGCAGCAACATCTGTTTCTCCTCCTGCATCAACAAGACCTGTGTTTGGTTTTGTAGGTTCGTGTCGTAATGTAAATGTTATGTTTCCAGAACTTACGGCTCCAGTGATGAGTGTAAATTGTGTTCCTAATGGATTTCCGTTCCCGTCAAAATTGGTGTAGGTTGTTGTAGCATCGAGCCCATCGCCAATTGTGTAAAAGAATTGGTGCTCTTCAGCTTCTTCTTCAACTTCCGTAGTGATGTTTTCTGCTGGATTTACGGTTTCATTAAGTAAAATAATATTCCCATTATAAGTAACTCCTGCATTTAAATTTCCTAAAACAGTTATGACAGGGGCATTGGGCCCGTCGCCATCTAGATCGCGAGTTTGTAATTCAATTGGGGTGCCACCGTCATCAGGTGTTAATGTTACTGTCAATGTAGTTATAACTTCTTCTTCATTTACGGGTAGTGGGGTTGCATCGTCATCGTTTGAGCAAGCAATAAATAATAGACTTGCAATAAATAATACTGGCAATAATTTTAGATTTTTCATTTTCATTTTTATTTATATTAATAATTTATTTTAAGATTTAATAAAAAGTTTCTGCCCAGATCGTCTGCGTAAAAACGCAATCGATTTAGGTAATTTCGGTAGGAGGCGTTTAAAGCGTTTGTTACGATTAATCCTACTGTAAGTGATGATTCCTTGCTCGTTTTAAGATCTATACTCGAATTAAAATTAAGTAGATGGTATGCGTCTGGAGGAGTGCTTATATCTACAATCTCTGTGGTTTGTGTTTCTGGTATAAATACGTCAAAATTATTGTCTGGGAATTCATTTTGACGAAATACGAACTCGCTCTGCAAAGCCAGACGTAAATTCTTCAATTTTTGATTTTGATATACGATCTCGTTTTTAGTGTTTACCGGAGGCATATCTATTAAAGCTTCGTCTCTTGATCGATCATATCCTTTCACCAATGAGAACTGGTGGATAAAACTTAAATTTTCTGCAAAGACATAGGAAGCATCTATGTCAACTCCCAATAATTGTGCATTGGTTTGACGGTATTCCCAAACTTGAAAATTTCCTCTAACTGTTTGCTGAATTCCAGTAGGCTCTATAACGATAAAATTATTTATAGTATTGATGTATGGATTTATTGAAAAGCTAAAGACTTCATTTTCGCGTTGTAATGTCATTGAAAATTTGTGAGCCATTTCTGAGTTAAAGCTTAAATCCCCTAACTCAATTCTTGAAGCAGAATGATGCAAACCTTCGCTGAAAAGCTCTGAGGGATTCGGTGCTCTAGAGGCTAAAGAATAATTAAAAAACAATGTATAATCTTCGCTAAATTGATAGGTTGCTCCGGCAGTTGCGGAGGTATTGTAAAAGTCCAATTGTGGATTTGTCAAAATTTGATTGCCTAATTCTTCCACAATAATTTCTGGGAAGAGTTCGTCATAATTTCGTGATTCCCAAAAAGAAGTTCTGTAAAACTTAAATACATCCATAAAGGAATAATCGAAGCGACCCCCTAGCTCTAATAATAGACTTTCATTTAGGCGATACTCGGCAATACCATAAATTCCCGCGTCATATTTTTCATAATCAGGAATCAACCTTCGCACCCCAGTATTTGGGTTGGCAAAATTATTTTGGTACCCAGCCATTATCCCGCTTTTTAGGTATATTTTTTCAGAAATTTGTGTGTCCAAATCCAGCAATAGCGTATGCGTTTTTAGTTCTAAGTCCAAGGAAGCATCATCTTGATCGTCTCCACGTCTAATATCAAATTCCAATCTGTTGTTTTGTTGAAAATCATATTGAAGCGTTACCTTTCCTAGCCCTTCAAATTTCTTAAAAGCTTTTAACCTTGCTAAATGGTGTGTTACATCCTGTTTTGGGGCATCAATTGTATAGGTAAAATCATTAATGATTAAAGGTCGGTCGCTATTAATAGCACGAACTTGGTCTTGTGCGCCCCCTAGGTGCGAAGCTCGTAGGATGCCAATTTCATTTTTAAACAGTGAGTAGTATGCTTCAATTCCATAATTAAATCGATTAAGACCCATTCGAAAAGATGTATTCCGTTCAAAAACACCTGTATTACTCAAAATATATTCGGGTGCTTCAAAATCACCAAAACGTTTTAATGTTCCCTGTATCGTGCCATACCATCCATTTTGATAGCTTTTTGTTAACTGTGAAGTAAGTGAAGTTCCAATCCCGTTTGACGCCGCTGTAACTAAAGTTTTACCATATAATGTGTCTTTTACAGGGACTTTAGCCGCTTCTGAAATAATAACACCTCCTACGGCATCCCCGCTATATTGCAGTGCTCCTGCGCCTTTAACAACTGTAATGTTTCCAGCTGTATTTATATCTATATTAGGTGCGTGCTCTGTTCCCCATTCTTGATCTTCCATACGTACCCCATTATTAATGATCACCACGCGACTGCTATGAAGTCCATTTATTATTGGTTTAACAATGGTGTTTCCTGTGTTGATAGAAGAAACTCCAGACAAACTATTTAGGACATCCCCAAGAGATCCACTGCTATATTGCTCTAATTTTTCCTTTGAAATGTTCATCTCCATTATAGTTTTAGACTTGGTGTCGTAAGCCTTGCCTGCTATAGTAACTTCATTTAATTCTTCTAAATGATGTTCTAAGTAAAATGTCTTTTCAGTAACTCCTTTTATTTTTACTTTGTAGACTTTAGTTAAACAAAAGGGATGTGAAATTTGTATAAGGTAGGTTTCATCACACAAATCTGTAAAAGAAAAATTCCCTTCTAGATCTGTTAATATTGCTTGTTCAGTCGCTGTTAATATGACAGTAGCTCCCGTAAGTGCAGTATTGTCGTGAAGGTCTATTATAGCTCCTGAAAGTGTGCTATTACAATTTTGAGAAATAGTAGTAATACCACTTAAGAGCAGTATTAATAGTGCGTAAATGCGCATATGTATTCTTGTTTTGTTTTAAAATTATTTTTTAACTAAACAAGAAAATAGGGGGTGCACGCAGTTGGGTGCTGGTTTGTTTGAAAGAATTTGAAAGTACTGGAGTGAATGATTTTTTAACCTCTGAAGGAATATTTGGAGCTAAAAATTCTGGGTGTTTAACAAAATTATAATCGATAGACGCTAAGTGAAAATCACAAATGTTGCAGTCTGTTGCATCTTGATGAATGTGTGTGCTTATTTCTTTACAAGGAATATGATCGTGACCCTCAAAAGCGTGAGAAAACTGAATCGCCATAGGGAACACAAATACTATTGCTAATAAAAGCGATGTAATTACACGACCAATTTGTTTCTCTGTAAACATTATAACTCTAAAATAGAAGCAAAAATAAAAAACAATCTGGCAAAATAGGGTGTTTATATTAGTATTAGTATTAGTTTAACTTTTGACAAACCGAGTAATAATGAGCTTGTTTTTTTGAGGTTTTCCTCTCATTGGCAGCTTTGACCTTGCATGAACTCGGCACATTCCATCTTGTTTAACAACAGTGCTTGAGTGGCGAATTTTTCTAGGAATTGGATTGCTCAAAACCGTTCATTTCATTCCTTGAGTTCCAATAACAACACCAACGTTTTTTGCTTTAATAACTTGATCAACAGTTACATTTACAACCGAAATAATTAATTTTATAGTATTTTAATTAGTTAGCCGAATTGGTAAAATTTAATTTATAAAAATTAAATAAAATCGCGGTTAGTCCTTGTGCACTTTTTTGTAAAACAGGCTCTTATTTATAAAGTAAACAGAACTTAATGTTTATTGAGTAACAGGTTTTTAGTAGTTTATAATAATATTTCAACCTCAATACGCTCGATTCTATATATGATTTTAGAACACTCCAATTGCGAGTTATAATAATGTACCTTTGCCGCTATATTACTAAATTTCTCTTCGAAACACTTCAGCAAATTGCCGAGGCTAGCTTCTTAAAGCCTTAATTATATTTTATCCGAAAGTAAAACCAACCAATGAGTACAGCTATTCAAATAAACAAGCCGACACCTATTAACATTACGAAACAAATACTCTTGTTTGACCGTAATTCAGAAATGAATCCTACGATTAGAGCCTTAGAAGCTGGAAAAATGGTGTTAATATCAAGTTTTTACAGTGACGGTTTATTGCTGCTTAGAGCTATAAAAAAACATCTTTTTCGCACCATGCCTGATGAGTCTTTTAGAGAGCAACGTGCGTTTCGTTCAGTGTATCAAAAATTATCAAACCTTGTTGTAATCGAAATCAATGCACATCAACTAGCGGTTAAGAAGGCGCCTTCTATAGGCTGGCTAGAAAAGTTATATCCAGAAACTAGTGATTTCTTTTTACCGTTTCCTCAAATACAAGGCTTGAATAGTGCTTGGCAATGGTATGAAAATGGAATCTCCATTCCTGTACTACGGAATAAAGTACATCCTTATTATGGCACCTATTTTCCAACACGGTTTGATCATATAGAACTCTTTGATAATTGGGTAAAGCGTTATGATGGACCAAAGAAGACTGCTGTTGATGTTGGTGTTGGTAGTGGTATACTTTCTTTGCTATTGGTAAAACACGGTTTTCAGAAAGTTCTTGGTACGGATACAAATCCTAATGCTATCGTTGGTTTGACTGAATTTATGGGAGACACAAAGGTGTCTCGAAAGATTGATTTAGAATTTGCACCACTTTTTGGAACGTTTGAAAAGCAAACAGAGCTTATTGTTTTTAACCCGCCGTGGTTGCCGAAATCTCAAAATTTGGATAGTATTGATCAGGCGATTTATTATAACGACAGCCTCTTTCCGAACTTTTTCGAGGCAGCAAAACAACGCTTATTACCTGATGGAAAATTGATTCTGTTATTTTCAAATCTTGCCAAAATCACCAATGTGTCAACTGCACATCCCATAGAAAACGAATTACAAAGAGGAGGAAGGTTTGCCTTAGATCGCTGTTTTAAAAAGCGAGTAAAAGCAGCTTCTGATAAAACAAATCGCGATCAGTATTGGCGTTCTTCTGAGGAGGTTGAATTGTGGGTTTTAGTGCATAAATAATCCTTAAGGAGAGAAATAGGATTGGTTTGTTTGCTTAGTATTGGTTTGGGTTTCTAAGGCTACAGTTATTATTAATTTTAGAACTAACTTTTTTTAGGTTCGTCCTTGTAATTCATTCCTGATTTACTAAAAACATCTTTGAACCAATCATTCACTATACAATCGAGTATTAAGTGCGTTCTTGGTTCATTACTTTTGTTTTTTACTTCGTGAACTTCATTAAAATTACAGTACCAACATTCGCCAGCGCTCATTTTTATATGTTCATTATTTACAATAAGTTGAACTTGATCATTCGTTTGCACAGGAATGTGGATGCGTATAAAGCCATCCTCAAAACTAAAACCAATATCTCTATGGGGTTTTATAGCTGCATTGGATTCGAGAGTATGAATGCGAAAAGTTTCTTTCTTACATTTAAAAGTTTCCAGTATGGTTAATAAATATGGACACTTTAGTAATGCTTCATTGGGAAAAAACTCTGGAGCTTGATCAGGCCCTCCAATAGGTTCTATTAGATGTTTAGACCAGAGTGTTTCAAGACCAACTGAGGGGTTATAAATATCGTAATAATCTTCTTTTTTAAATTGACTGATCTCCTGTAATATAAGTGTGGCATCAAATTTAAAAGGGAGTTGTAATGCATTCATGGCGAAGTGTTTTAATAGTTTATTTTGTGTTTTGTAATTTATTTAAGGATTTAAATTACACTTAGACATATCGCTTTTTGTTGTTCTTGTATTTCATTAACAGTTGTTCTAGAAGGTTTAATTTTTAGTTAATTTATTTTGGGAAAGCATTTTTTTGCTTTCTTTTAGCGGTTTCCTGTTACTTTATCATCGCAATTATAGCGCTTATTATTTTTTACATATACTACGAGATGTAACGATTATTATATGTTTTTCATTTTGTCTAATTCTATTAATTTTAAAACACATACAGAGTTTATCTAAGCCACTTTTTCATTATTGCAAATTCCTCTTTATTGCATAGTGCCATCCATTCTAATAGCGGCAACCCTGCATAGTTTTTATTATTGAATTGATCAATAAGCCATTTAGAATCTTTTTTATATCCATTGGAATGAAACACCATTTCTGGTTTAATATTTAAATATCGAAGCGCTGCATATGACCAAAGAATGGAAACAATCTCATCCCCATCACTTGGCCAGTTTGGATCCATATCTTGGGTGTCAATGAACTTCCTTTGATCTTTATCTGTAACTGCTATAAATGGCCAGCTTCTTGAAGTAAATCTCCTAGCTGTTTTAATCGTTTTTCATCAATTCGAATCGAGTTTTCTTGAATCTTAAGTCTAGGAAGAAAACACGAATCGTCCAACTCTTCTTCAATTACACTTATTCCTATTTCCTTCACAAAACCTGTTAAGTGGATCAACATC
The DNA here is from genome assembly GCF_047731265.1 of Patiriisocius sp. Uisw_017. GTDB lineage: Bacteria > Bacteroidota > Bacteroidia > Flavobacteriales > Flavobacteriaceae > Patiriisocius. The sequence continues at coordinate 2,029,067 of NZ_CP159835.1, forward strand.
TCTTCGTCACAGGTTTGTGCTCTTTTGCTCAACACTAGATTTTCTAAAACGATTATATCTAAAGCTGTTTCTTTGAATAGTGCAATTGCATTCTTTGCGGTTTCTACCAAGGGTGTTTCTTTTTTATTGAATTTTGTATTTAGTAAAACTGGGATTCTACTTTCGGTATGAAATGCAGTTAATAATTTTTTAAACTTAGAGTTCCATTACTTTATTTCTTTTAATTATCTATATGGAGGGCCTGATACCCAGCCAACGATTGATTGGCGAGTTCCTTTAGTTATTGGAGTAACTCTATGCATAATAAAGGATGGGAATATTATAATGGTACCTTTCTCTTTTGGAGCATTAACGATTTCTTTATTAATCATAAATCGTAAATCACCTCCTTCATAGTCATTTGGATCTGATAATTGAATAGTCATACTCAACTTTCTTGCAGAAATTTCTCCAGCGCCAAAATCTAAATGCCAATCAAAAAAACCTCCATCAGAGTATTTTGCAAGTTGTAATTCTTCATGAAACCCTAATAAATCAAACCAATATCTTTCATTATTACAATTAATCGCTAGTGAGCTAATTTATTGTAAATCCAATCGTTATCAGTGGTGTTTTTAATAAACATAACGTCACTTTTTCGCAAGTTTTCATTATATTTTTCATCCCCACTTAAGGTTGCTTTAATCTTATTATCCTCATCCCAAAAAGCAACTATTTTATCAATTTCACAAGGATGAAATAGCCCTTGATAATGAACAAATTCAACGAATTTTTGTTTGAGTTGTAATCCAAAAGGATAGTTTATGGCCATTTTACATTAGATTAAATTTTAATGGTTAGCGTTTTGATTATGTATCTTTCACAAGATAATAATTCTTTTGGTTTTAAAGTGTGCACGCTAATTATAAAACCAGATCTATGAACAGTATTTATCCTCTTAATTTTATTGTTATGCTATTTTTCCGAAAGTATCTTTAGTTAATTCCCAACGATTCACTTCTTGCTCAAAATTTGAGGGACCTGGAACTGTTTTGCGTGGTTTTATAAATTCAACTATATTTTTTTTTGACATTTTGTAGGGCGAAGGATTTAAGGCATAGGGTTCACAAATAAGTTTCTGGATTTTTAATTTCTGAACATAAAATGGAAGCGATCTTATAACCAATACATTTCCTATTCCTTTTTTTATCAATTGATTTCTACACGTGCAAAATGCATCGTTGCTTCTTTGCAAAATTTAATGCTGGGTACATCGGAGTGTCGAATTTTCTTTGCATTTAGTTCTCATATCAAAGCGTACGATTTTTTTTGGTGATTGTATTTTTTATTTGCTTACTTAGCATATCTTTTAATTCATCTTTAGAGGGAAACTTGCCTAAGTCAACTCCCATTTGGATTAGAAAAATCAGAGTCGTATTTGAACCAATAATCACTAATTAACGCAATGTCTTTCAATCGATTTTTTCTTACTGTGATGGGCAGCCTAATAAATTCGCGACTATTTTATCAAGCTATTTTTTTAATAATTCCCTTCAATTTTATTTCTATTTAATCTTCCCCTAAAACCACTGTTTGAAAGTAGAATATTAATCTTAATTTTAAACAGTTATGAGAAAAAGTAAATTTTTATCCACGAATGTTGCAGAGATTTTAAAGGAGTTCATTGAAAAAAAGCTCTAAAGCCCGTTCGCAAGGGAAGCATTACAGTTTAGATCTAATTTCATTTCTTCCTCTTGACTTTTTGTTATTAGTTGTTTTCAATGACTAATCTTTAATTTTTTATTCAGATTGAACGTTTGAACATAGGAAGAAGTTTTTCTTTTCAGCCTGACTCAAGGTTCTTAAACGTTCGGTAACAGAATGTTTTCTATTCTTAAAAAATTAAACGACGTCATCGTCATCAGATGACAGATTAGCAGTTGAGGAAGAAGCATTGAGCATAACGTAATATGAATAATTTAATTTCCTTGTTTTGAAATTAAGCCATTTCTTTTCATAACGCACCATCACAATTTGAGTTATATTTTTGTGATAATCACTTTGGGAATTTATTTTTTTACATACTTATTCGCTGCTTGTACTTTATTTTAATAGATCGTACTGACCATTTAGTCTAATAGAAACGACAATATCTTCGTTTGTGTCGTTTCTAAAATACCATCCATGTTTTCCTTCAAAAGGAGCCGTTAGCGTTCCTGCCATATTATTAGAATATGCAAGTGTATAGCTCTCATAAAATACATTTTCTGGTGGTTTTTCTTGTTTTACTTCTCCGTGAAAATCTATATAAACAATACCCTTGTTCGTTGCCCACTCGTATTTGGTGCTACCATATTTAAGGCTTTTGAATTTATACTCAATTCCTTTTTTAGCAGGTACCATGACCTCGATGGTGTCCTCTCTTTCAGTATACTGAACTTCTGGAGGTGGATTATCAGCTTCACTTGGGGTTGGCGTGCTCTGGGGAGAACCTAGTTTTTCCATTTTTATTTTCTTAAAATTTAAACTAGAATTAGTTTTATTATTTTCTATTTGTTTAGTTTCTTGGTATAATTTAGAAAAACCAAATAATTTACCCGTCCCTAATGGGTCTAAACCATACTCTGCAGGTAAAACTGCTGTTATCAGTACAACAGCGCCAATTAGTATTGCAATGATTAGTGATTTTAATAATTGGATTTTATTTAAAATAGGTTGATTATTTGTGGTCATATAATGTATGTATTAAGAAATAAAGTATCCTGTTAATTGATAACCAAACAACAAAAATCCTGCTGCCATTAAAACTAAATTAGTGAGTTTAGAGAATTTTAGATAACTAGGGTGCTGTCGCCAAAAGGAAATTAATAAGAGTACAAACGCTAATGCCAAAAACTGACCAATTTCTACACCCAAGTTAAAACCTAATAAATTAATGAAAAGCCCTTCTTTATCAAATTCAAATTCTTGTAATTTTGTTGCTAGTCCAAAGCCATGAAATAATCCAAAAATTAGAACCGCTCCTTTTGTATTGGGTTGTTTCCCAAATATTTTTTTTAATCCCCCCAAATTATCAAAACCTTTATAGACTATAGATAGCCCAATTATGGCATCGATTATAAAGGCATTTATATTTATGTCTACCAAAACACCAAATAACAGCGTAGCACTATGCCCAATCGTGAAAAAACTTATGTAAATGATAATGTCTTTGGTTCGATATAAAAAAAAGATAACTCCTACCAAAAAAAGTAAATGGTCGTATCCAGTAATCATATGTTTAGCGCCTATATAAAGAAAAGGTCCAAAAGCAATGCCTTTGTTTGTTGTTAAAAACGACTGTGTATCTTCATCTACTCCGTGTGCAAAGGCTGAAACAGAAATAAGACAACTCAAGATTACTATAATTGGAGTTGTTATTTTTACTAATTTCATATCCATTTAGTTAGTGCGCATGTCCGTGTTCTTTTACTTGACGAATACTATCTAACCTTCTTTTTTCGTCTTCTTCATTAGTGTCGTCAACAGAGGTTCTGTTCTCTTCAGAAATAATTTCTGTCTCAACGGTTTCTTCTGTCTTTTTCTTGTCTGTACAAGCTGTGAATACAGCTATTGATAATGTTAAAGCAATTAGTGTTATTCTAGTTTTCATAGTGTAGATGTTTAGTATTGATTATTCGTCTTTGTCAAGCTGTTTTAAGTTCTGCTTGGTGTTTGTAAAGAACGTGTTTGTGTATCACTTAGTACTAAGTTAGCAAAAGAAAACAAACCAGTGGGAAAACCCGTAGGATTTTCTGAGTAAAAATTGATGTATTCATTCAATACAACGTGGTTCTTTACTTATCCTTACTAATAATCTTATTTCGTTGTTACAAAGTCTAACTATTTGTTTAAAAAAGCAGCATCAATAGCTGGATTGTTTTTTTAATAATTACTGTTGCGATATTTTAGTTATTTGTGCATTAAGCATTTCGCTATTAATCTAAAGACTTTGATTGCAGCAGTATTTTGTTAGCGTTATTTTAATTTTTTAACTATTGACACTATGCTTTTGAAATTATTTTTTATTAATTTCATTGAAAAAAGGAAACTATGGAAAAATTTATACTGCTAATCGGCTTGTTTTGTGCTTTGCCAAACGTTGCCCAAACCAATGAAATATATGGAATATCAAGGAATAACGACCCATCGGTGACGTATTTAGCCAAAGCGAATACAACTAATGGCCAGATTGAAGATATCTCTAATACTTCGTACTCACCCTACATTGCCAATTTTTCATTTACAGTGGATCCTTATTTAGGGATTTATTATTATTCAGGTATCGATACTTTTATTGGAATAGACACGACTACTGGAGAACTTATTCATGAAAACCCAATAACTACGAGCCAGTTACCAATTTTTCAAAATTTTATTTATAATGAAATAACCGGTGAAATAATTGGATTAGAGAGAGGCGGTGGACCAGAAAGCGGAGTTTATTTGTCAAAAATAGATCCTGAAACTGGAATAGTAACCGCAATATCTACAAGTTCTATTGCCAATACCTTTGCATTCTCTGGCTGTGCAATAGATTTGACAAATCAATGGTATCATCTTTTTTCTGAAGGTAAAATTCTCTCTGTCGATATTGCAACAGGAGCTGTGGTTCATGAGCCTGTTGTTGATATTTCTGAATTTGAATTTTTCAATAATTTGATTTATAATGCGGCCGATGGAAATTTATATGCTATTGGAAGAAATAATGATCCCGCTGAGCTTTTCTTTATTCAAATTAATCCTATTACAGGAGTTGTAAATGCCATATCACCAACCTCTTTAGGAGAAATTCTTGCGCTGGAAGGAAGCACATTGGATCCGTATACAGGAGTTTATTACTTTAAGCGACCTTTTCCAATTTCCCTAGTTGGAGTAGATATTATTACTGGGTTGGAGGTGAGTGCGATTCCTTTTGACTTGAGCGCGTCTAACGGTTCTTTTTTCGGGCATTTCTATTTTGGTGGACAAACCGCGCCACTACTTCTTTCTAATGATGATTTGTCAAAAGAACCAGATGTAAACATCTTTCCAAATCCTGTTGAAAATATATTGCACGTGGACGGAAACTTGATATCAAGAATAACGATATACTCGATAACCGGCCAACAACTGGCCAATTGGGAATATAATGACCAAGAGCCAGTCAAACTTAATGTTAGCAGCTATAATGAAGGTGTTTATTTCTTAAATGTCTATTACTCTCAACAAGAAGCCACCATCTTAAAATTTATAAAAAAATAAATGGTCTCTAGGCAGTCTCCGTTATTATTGGCATTCTGGGTATTAAAAATGAAGGCCGTGGTATTATTTTGAATCAAAGGGCAGCGATCTTGAATGCGCCAGCATTTGGCTTGTTTTTGCACGAATTACTGTGGTAATTTATTCGTTATATAAGGGCATTATGATTGGTTATTTAGCGTTCTGATTATTTTATTCAAAGATATTTTAGCTTCTTTCATTACTGGTAAAAAAGGCCAAATATGTGGCATATTCTTCCCTTCAATTAATTCAAGATTAATTTTAGCTTCAATAAGTTTTTGGACTGCCAATTTTTGGTCTGGATACGTAATGTCATTTTCTGCAAGAAATAAAATTGTATGTGGGAATTTTTCAAAACTTCCGTATAATGGGGAAATCATTACACTTTTTAAATCGTTATTTCCAGCACACATTTTTTTCGCACTTAGCACTCCTTTTTTTGAAAGCATCGGGTCAATATCATCTATTTTTTCAATATCAGCATTAGACATACTTGCGTCCATAACTGGAGAAACAAGAATTATTTTATTCGGTAGTTCGATATTTTTTTTGATCAGCCGTTGAATTAAGCTGATAACTAAAGTTCCTCCAACAGAATCTCCAATTAAAAAAATTTGATTTGGTTGATAGTTTTCTAGTGCAGTTTTATATGTTAAATCTATATTTTAGGATATTTTAACGATCTTGTTTTCTGGGGATTTAGGATAATCACACATCCAAACTTTATAATTTGTTTGTTGCGCTATTTTTTTTATAGTATCCCAATGATGTTGTGCTGGACCAGAAATAAACGCACCTCCGTGTATGAATATCAATAGATTTTCAGAATTTCTATTCAGTCCTATTTCAGTAATTAGGCAATCTGAAATTTTAAAATTCCGTATTTTATTTTGTTTGAAAAATTTGCCTTTTGGATGATGGACATTTTCTTTTCTAATTTTTTTGAAGTCTATTGGATCTTTACTGAAGTTCTTTTTCAAACCTTTTAGCTTAATAATTAATAAAGTAATATGGTATGTTAGGCTTTGTTTCATTTCTGAGGTTTATTTGTTTTTAATTTTCTAATTAAATATGTGCAAACCGAATAGATAATCCATTATATTTTCCAAAAGTAGGCTTGCGTTAGCAATTAATTTATCTGGGATAGTGTGGGTATTTATTATTCATACCCGCTCATTTTTAATAGTTTATCTGAACTTAGGTTTGCCCAGCGTTCTGCGCTCAATCTCGTGTTTTTTAATGCCTGTTGCACGATGTCATAACCGATAGTGTAACCACCCGAAAAAGGATAATTGCTAGAACCAAACATAACTTCCATTTGAAAAGGAATATCTTCACTTTGTAATTTTGGTTTTATCCTATTCCATAAGGCATCTTTGTCTTTTTGATTTAGGGCAGAAGTCCAAGGCGCCATTACTTTTGGATACAGTAAGTGGGCAAAGGAGTCACCCCTACCTTCAAAAATTAAATAATCGAGTAAAGTCCATTTGGACGACTTTCCGAAATTCTTGTTTGTCCAATACGTATGATTGTATTCGTGCGCGACAGCATATTCGACCATTTCTTCCCAACCTAATATTTCAGGTTCGATTGTTAGCAAAATTTGTTTGCTGCCTGCTGTTAAGCCCATAATTCCCATCATACCTTCCATGATTACTTTGTTGTCTGGGTTTGTGGGTAGGATGTAAATTGTCAAGCTATCATTTTTTAGATATTTTGCGCTTTTTTTTAATGCTGAGGTAATTTTACGTTCAATCGTTTTTTTATTATCATTAACCCTTTCAATTGCTTTTTTTAATTCAGTTGTATTTTGGATTGGTGAAGACAAAAAATCATTTACGATGTCAGAATATTCGCTTTTTAAAAAGTATTTGTTAATGATTGCATTCTGGATCTTTTCTTTGTAACGATTATCTTGATTGGTAATATCATTTTCAATAGGGTTTGCATAAGCTGAATAATAATCATTTAAAAAAATAATTTTGTTATTTGAGTTTTGACAAAAGACGTTTCCTAATGATATCAAAAACACCAAGGTCAACAATTTGATTATTTTAGGTTTATTTTTTAGTAGTTCCATTTAATTTCGATTGTTTTAAATTATCCTTAATTATAAAATTTATGTGTATTCGGTTTGTTTTAAAATCACTTTCTAGATTTTTTAATTTGTCTTGTAGGTTTCAGACAATTTATTAAATGATATTTTCATATTTGTTCATTTACTTCCATTAATAAACAGACTAGCCAGTTTATGTGGAAGACTAAAGAACACGTCTTTTGTTTCTTATGTAGAGGCGTTTCTATTCATCGTCACTGCTACGGTTAAATTATATTCTGGTAATAAAATCAACATTGCAGTTGATCCCATTGCTACTCCGCCATGATGAATAATGTTCACTTTGTGACCATCTTTATGGATATTCTCATAGATATCGTTTCTCCAACCCAGACCATAATTTTCCCTATTTATTTGGCCCGAATTAAGTTTTACCGGCTCAAATAATGTTGCGGTAGTTATGGAGTCTAGTAATCTGTAATTAAGAATTGCATTGCCTAATTTAACCAAGTCATTTGTTGTTGAAAGAAATCCGCCTCCTGCCCATTTTACACTGTTATTTATCTCATATGATTCTTTGATTTTTTCACCGTTTATATCGTAAAATGTTGCTGTATTATTTTTGTTTTTTTTGTCGGCTGTGGTCTGAGTCATACACAGAGGTTGAAATACTTTTTCTTTCATAAAAGCCAAAAATTTTTTTTCTGAGGCTTTTTCCATCATTGCACTCAATAATGTATAGTTGTAAGAGCTATAGCTAAAACCTGTACTCGGTTCAAAAAGTAATTCATCATTATTAAAAACAGCAATACTTTCTTCAATTGAATTATACTCATCAGTATTATAATACTCCCAAATTGGAAAACAACAGCAAGTTCCATAACTTCTTATTCCAGAAGTATGCGAGGCTACTTGCTGTAATGATAATTTAGATAAATTATTACTCGCGTATGGAACGAAGTCTTTTACTAAAGATTGGGTATTAAGTTTTTCACTCTTAATTAAAATGCCCAGACCAATGGATGTTAAGGCTTTTGACGTACTGCCAATTCTAAACTTTGTAGTTGAATCTGCAATAATTCCCTTATCAATATTGGCATATCCTATGGTGTTTGACCAAATAAGTGTGTCATTAATTCCTATAGAAGTCGATAAAGCAGGAGTTTTAAGTCTATTAAATTCTGATATCAATAGGCTGTCAGCTTGTTTTTGAATTGGTTTACTATGATTAATATTAGGTTGAAATTGACTTAAATCTTCTAGTTTTTCTCTTCCAATATTATAGGTTATAACGGGTTTAAATAAAAAGAAACACAAAACAAGTATGCTAATTGTTGGAACTGAAATTTTAATTAATTTTTTCATTATTAATAGTTTCATTTTATTCTTGAGCAACTTTATAGCTTAAATAAGCGATTGCTTTTTTGTGCTTTCCTATTTCGACTTTTTTAATTAATTTTTTAGAAAGAATAGGGTAATTATGTTCTACTGATTTGTTGGTACCTGCGCCTTTATCTAATAGATATTTTACAGTATATAAATTCCATTCTGGGATTTAGACGATGTTGCATAGGAGTATTTTAAAAAAAATCGAATCAATTCTTTTTAAAAACATCTCAACTTTAAGAATATTAATGTCTCTCGCGGTTTTTGAAGGATTTCTATGCGTTTGAGATGTTAACAGAATGATACTTGTAATTCTGATAATTAATTTTTGTTTCTAGATTCTTCATAACTGTATCTTTTTGAACGAATATTATGTGATAATTAGTTATTCATTCAATTTTTTGTCTAAAGTAACAGATAGCTGAACACCATTTTTATAAAGTAGCCCAATTGAGGATATCTAATGACAGACACACGATTACGAAGGAACGTAATAATAGTTTGTTGTCAATCGCATTCTTATAGGTTCTTATCCTATATCTAGGGATATCTCCATTTGTTATGAAGAATAATTAATCATAGATGAGCATATTCAGAATAGCGCTCTTTCTCATTTATTATTCTGAAGCTCTTTTTATTAATTTTATCACAACCGTAATCTTAAACTCTGACTATTGATGTTTTAGCTTTAACTATTTTCTTGTTTAATAGGGTACCAACGTCTTGCCATTCGTCTTCTGTGAAGCCAATTTCTTTCACTGACATTTGGTATAGTTCTTTCATTTTCTATTGGTGCTAACGATGGGTTCGTGTATGATGGCGTTGCCTTAGCAATCTTAAAAAGAGTAAAGAAAAATGAACCGATTGAAAATCCCTAAGGATTTTTTTTGGGTACACTTGAATCTAGCAATAAATTATATACGTACTTGTTGTGAACAGTTATTTAATGGGGTAAATTATAAAATTTTTACCTACTTTTTTAGTCGGTTTATCACCTAAATTGTTCGGTGAAAATTGAAATATTTGCAAGTCTTCGACAGTTAAGGGAAGCTTTTGCTCTTCGGGATGGTAGGTCGAGCCCATTGGATATTCAATAACATCGGTTGAAGACATTTCAGGATGCCCATGGTTTGTTGTCGTCGCTATCCCATAAAGAAATGAAAAATATAAAACGCGTTTTCTGCCCAAATACAAAGAAACAAAAATGCGCCAAGCCAAGATTACGAGTTTCCTCCATTATAAAAACCCCAACGAAAAATCGCTGAGGTTTAAATATTTTAAATATTCTTAGTTGCTTTTATTAAAAAGAGAAACAAAAAGTTCAATCAATCAATCAATCAACCAAAGGCAGCTGAGTGTTCCGTTTAAATGCATCGCATTTTAACGGAATATATCGAAGCTAGTCTCTCAATAGGCCTCTAGAAATAACAATTTTCTGGATTTCACTAGTACCTTCATAGATCTGAGTAATCTTAGCATCGCGCATCATACGCTCTACATGGTATTCTTTCACAAAACCGTTACCACCATGAATTTGCACTGCCTCAACACTTACTTCCATCGCGACTTTACTGGCTTTCAATTTTGCCATCGCGCTGCTCATATCGTAATTGTGACCATTGTCTTTGTCCCAAGCAGATTTATAAACAAGGTAGCGTGCCGCTTCAATCTCGTTGTGCATATCTGCTAGTTTGAAAGCCACACCTTGGTGGTTGCAAATCTCAGTGCCAAATGATTTTCTAATTTTAGAATAATCACGCGCCATTTCATACGCACCACCCGCAATACCTAATGCCTGTGCTGCAATACCAATACGACCTCCAGAAAGGGTTTTCATTGCGAACTTAAAACCAAAACCATCTTCACCAATTCTATTTTCTTTCGGTACTTTAACGTCGTTAAAATTAAGGGTGTGCGTGTCACTTCCTCTAATACCTAATTTATCTTCTTTCGGGCCCACTTCAAAACCATCCCAGGTTTTTTCAACAATAAATGCGTTGATGCCGCGGTGTCCTTTTTCTTTATCGGTTTGTGCGATTACTAAGTAATAGTCTGCAGAGTTTCCGTTGGTAATCCAGTTTTTTGTACCGTTTAAAATATAGTGATCGCCCATATCTATCGCAGTCGTTTTTTGCGATGTAGCGTCACTTCCAGCTTCGGGTTCACTCAAACAAAAGGCCCCAATAGATTCGCCAGTGACTAATTTTGTAAGGTATTTTTGTTTTTGTGCTTCGTTTCCGTAGGCTTCAATTCCGTAGCAAACCAAAGAGTTGTTTACACTCACGATTACAGAACACGATGCATCAACTTTACTCAATTCTTCTACCACAATTGCGTAGCTCAAAGTATCCATGCCGCCACCGCCATATTTAGGATCCACCATCATTCCTAAGAATCCAAGCTCGCCCATTTTCTTAACTTGCTCGGTAGGAAACTCCTGCTTGTTATCACGTTCTACAACGCCTGGTAATAATTCTTGTTTGGCAAAATCTCGCGCTGCGTCGCGTATCATTAAATGCTCTTCTGAAAGGCCAAAATCCATAGGTATATTCTTTGTTTTTAGAGAATGCTAAGATACTTTTAAAATTTATAAATTTCAAAGGGAGATATCTTAAATAAATGTTGTTTTTTTGATGGGAAGGTTGATTGATTAGAGATTTTCTCTTGATGGAAGGTTTGAATCAGGACCGCTCACTTCGTTCTCTGCAATAGTCGAGACTTTTTTATTATAACAGTTGGAATCAGGACCGTGCACTTCGCTCATTCCAGGAATCACGACTAATTTAAGACGATTGCGAGGTAAAGCTTGTATCCTGTAGTCTTGCTCGTAAGACGTTCGTGGTTCAAACCATCCAATAATGGATTGTTATTCAAAATACTAAAGTATCTTTAACCAATCAAACATTTATTTTGAAAATACAAAAATATCACATCCTAGGGGTAATGAGCGGCACATCGCTGGACGGTATTGATGTTGCAGAGCTGTTTCTTTCGGTTAGGGAAGATGGGAAATGGGACTATAAATTTGGTAAAGCTGAAACTATTGCATATTCTGTTATTTGGAAAGAACGATTACAAAAAGCAGTAGCGTATTCAACTGAAGCACTTTCAGTACTCAATAACGAGTATACCGTTTATCTTGCCGAAGTGATTTCCACATTTATTACCAAAAACCAAATCCAATCGTTGGATGCAGTTTGCAGTCACGGCCACACAATTTTACATCAACCCGAAAAGGGAATCACCTTGCAAATTGGGAATTTATCGGCACTAGCAAAACGCATAAAGCAAATCGTAGTGTGCGATTTTAGAGTGCAGGATGTTGATTTGGGCGGGCAAGGCGCTCCATTAGTTCCCATAGGCGATCTCTTGCTTTTTTCTGAGTATGATTACTGTCTAAATTTAGGTGGTTTCGCAAATGTATCCCTTAAAAAAAATGGAAAGCGAATTGCCTATGACATCTGTCCTGTAAACATCGTCTTAAATACCTATGCTGAAAGATTGGGCGTTCCTTTTGACGAGGATGGTAAGCTGGCAAAAAATGGAACTCTTTTATTAATAAAATCAGCCCAGCTACAAGCATTACCGTATTACAAATTGCAAGCGCCAAAATCCCTAGGATTGGAATGGGTGCAAAAGGAAGTGGTTCCAATACTAGAAGCTACTTATGCTCGACCAGAAGATTCCTTGAGAACATTTACAGATCACGCAGCCCACCAAATTGCGAGACAATTTAAAAAAGGATCAAAAGTATTGGTCACTGGGGGAGGGGCTTACAATAGCTATTTGTTACAACAAATAAAAAAACATAAAAAGGTAACGCTACTAGTTCCCAACACTGATTTGCTAGAATATAAAGAAGCCCTCATTTTTGGATTACTCGGTGTTTTAAAATTAAGAGGCGAAGTCAATTGCCTAGCAAGTGTAACAGGAGCAGCCCGAGATCATAGCAGTGGGCTAGTGTTTAAATAGAAACCTTACATTAAGCTCCCTCCCCGAATTGGAAGAGGTGTCAAAGCGGAGCGTTCCTTCGCAAACGCTCTCATGCCCCCGCAACAAGAACAAACAAATTATTACTCCCAAGCATTAATTTCCAAGCGTCACTAATTTCCATGACATTTCACAACGATATTAATTCTACAATCAATTACTTTTGTAAACATGTATTACTACCTCATTATTGCGCTTCAAATTTATTGTGCCTATCACGTGTATACCACAAAAAATAAAATCTACTGGTATTTTGTGATTTTTTTCTTGCCAGCAATCGGCTCCATTATCTATTTGATTACTCAAGTTTTTTCAAAAAATGACATTGATAAAGTTCAAAACGAAATTACAGATGCAATAAATCCTACTAAAAAGATTAAAAATTTAGAGCACAAAGTCTCTTTTGCAGATACGTTTCAAAACCGAATAGATTTAGCAGATTCATATCTAGATATTAAAGATTACACAAAAGCAATTGAGCATTATACGATCGCTTTAGTTAAAATGCACGATAATGATCTCTACGGAAATTCTCAATTAATCAAGGCTTATTTTGAACAAAACGGCTACGAGGATATAATTGCTGTTTCAGAAAAAATGAAGCAGAATCCTTTGTTTAAAAAAGAAGAAGCATACTTTTTATATGGTTTTGCTTTGTACAAAGTAGGAAAAATAGAAAAAGCAGAGCCTATAATGCGAGCTGCAGATACTCGCTATTCTAATTATCCACAACGATTAGAACTTTCAAAATTTTTAATTGAAATTGATAAAAAAGAGGATGCCATTGAACTATTAAAGGAATTAAAGACCGAAGGAGAAACGCTTACAAAGGAAAGTAAAAGAACTCATAAAAAGACTTTCGATTTGATTGAAGCTTTGTATAAAGATTTGATGAATACGCCTTAAAATCAACTATTAACGCGAAGTGTTTTAGACCAATCAAAGTATTTTTATGTATCCAATTAGGTGATTAATTATGAATCAAAATTCTTTCCTTTATTTCTAACCGGTATAAGCGCCAGAGGAATAAGTCAGCTCATAACTGTGTGTGTAAATTTCAAATACAATCCCAAAAGGATCTTCTACATAGCACATTTTAAAGGGCTTCTCTTTAGGATAGTATTCTCTAATAGGCATTCGCTGTTTGCCCCCGAAGGAAACAATTTTTTCTATTAAGTCTTCAATGTTTGGATCTTGTATGCAAAAATGAAAAAGTCCCGTGTTAAAAGGATTAAAATCTGGTGCTTCTTTAATTCCGTGTGGAAATGAAAATAACTCGATGCCAATTCCGTCTGAGGTTGCTAAATGTGCAATTTCAAATTCTTCCCAATCCTCTCCAAAAACATCAATACACATTTGTCCAATGGCAGTTTCTTTTTCCTTCTTTACTTTAGAAGGTTCCATAATAACATACCATCCCATTACTTCTGAGTAGAATTGTACTGCTTTTGTAATATTCGGAACGGTGATTCCAATATGTGAAAATGATTTTGGATAATTCTTTTGTGAGGACATTTTTATTTTTATTACAAAGTACGGGTATATTTAGAAAAGAACAACCTGCCACTATTAAATGATAGCTTACAAAATTGAAAATAGTTTCCTAACATTAAATCTTTATTAATTTTTATACAAAATCAAGAATTCCTTTTTTCAATTTTTTATATTTGTCTGAGTACTCCAAAACTATTGTTTTGGATTTTTAAATATTAATTGGTCAACACTTTTAAAATGTTCTCTATGAATCAACTTTAGCTACGCTTAAATTATTAAAATTTTGCTTCCTGCGAAAAAAAAATTAAAAGAGAAAAATCTATAGTTGCATTTAAATAGGACGCCCTACCTTCTAGGGTAATAAAGATGAAAGAATTACTTAAAAAATACGAAGACAAGTCTCCAGAAATAGTATTCCATTGGAACGATGCAGAAACCGAAGCAGAAGGTTGGACTGTTATAAATTCTTTGCGAGGTGGTGCTGCAGGAGGAGGAACACGCATGCGCGTTGGACTTAATGAAAATGAAGTGCTTTCACTTGCAAAAACAATGGAAGTGAAATTTACAGTATCTGGTCCTGCAATTGGTGGTGCTAAATCTGGAATCAATTTCGATCCGCACGATCCTCGAAAAAAGGGGGTTTTGGAAAGATGGTACAAGGCAGTTTCACCATTGCTTAAATCATATTACGGTACCGGTGGAGATTTAAATGTTGATGAAATCCACGAAGTAATTCCAATTACCGAACAAAGTGGCGTTTGGCATCCACAGGAAGGTGTCTTTAATGGACACTTTACTCCAACAGAAGCGGATAAAATTAACCGAATTGGCCAACTTCGCCAAGGGGTTATTAAGGTATTAGAAAACAATACCTACTCGCCAGACGTTTCAAGAAAATATACAGTGGCAGATATGATTACTGGTTTCGGTGTTGCTGAAGCGATACGTCATTATTACGATATTTACGGAGGTGACGTGAAAGGCAAGCGTGCGATTGTTCAAGGTTTTGGAAATGTAGGAGCCGCGGCAGCTTATTATTTAGCGCAAATGGGTGCAAAAGTAGTGGGTATTATAGACCGTGCTGGTGGTATTATGAACAAAGATGGATTTTCTTTTGAAGAGATTACGCAATTGTTTTTGCATAAAGACGGAAATACATTGGTAGCAGACAATATGATGTCTTTTGAAGAGATCAATGCGCAAATTTGGAATTTAGAATGCGAAGTTTTCGCTCCCTGTGCCGCCTCTCGATTAATCACAAAAGATCAAATTTCTAGGATGATAGATGCTGGATTAGAAGTGATTAGTTGTGGTGCTAATGTTCCATTTGCCGATAAAGAGATTTTCTTTGGCAGCATTATGGAGTTCACAGATGAAAAAGTAAGTTTAATCCCAGACTTTATAAGCAATTGCGGTATGGCAAGAGTGTTTGCCTATTTTATGGAACGCAAAGTACAAATGACCGATGAAGCTATTTTTAATGATACTTCGATAACCATTAAAAATGCCATCCAAAACACATTTGATAACAACAGTTCAAAAACGAATATCAGTAAAACTGCTTTTGAAATAGCATTGAAACAACTAGTTTAAAAATTGAACTCATTCAAGCTTTTGTTTGGAACTGAAAATGAAGGCTTATTTGCAATAATAAAGTCCTTTTTTAATTACAGCTCAAGGCTGCGCTGTTTAACAGCGTTAAGATTAGAGTTAAAAATGCGAAATTTGAAGGTAAAAGAATAATTTAAAAGAGTTTTTAAAAACCAAACCCCAAACTATGGAGTCTATTATTATACTAATTTTTGTCGTAGGGTATCTTTCAATAACATTGGAGCATCCTCTTAAACTCGATAAAACTGTTCCAGCGTTAATAATGGCGGCACTTATTTGGGCAGTATTGGCAGTTGGATTTTACGCAGGATGGTTTGATGTGATTGACACCTACGAAAATACCTTTAATTTTTTATCAGGAGGTGTTGAAGCGGAACACGGTTTTGAAAATACGTTGTTACACCATTTAGGGAAAACAGCAGAAATATTAATTTTCTTAATTGGAGCAATGACCATTGTCGAAATCATTGATCTTCATCGTGGTTTTGATGTGTTAAAGGGAGCCGTACGAACAAAAAATAAAAGAAAATTACTTTGGATTATTGGAGTATTGGCATTTATTCTTTCAGCCATTATAGACAACTTAACAGCAACTATTGTACTCATAACATTACTTAAAAAACTCATTCCAGATAGAAACGATCGTTTGTGGTTTGCAGGTTTAGTTGTTATTGCTGCTAATGCTGGTGGTGCTTGGTCACCCATTGGTGACGTTACAACGACGATGTTATGGATTGCAAAGAATGTAACCGCATTGGGATTGATAGAATATGTGGTATTACCCTCTATTGTATGCTTTATTGTTCCTTTTGTTATCGCAAGCTATCTTCCTGCTTTTCGGGGAGAAATAAAAGTTGATGCTATTGAAGATGAATTAGAAGGACGTCTATTAAGCAGTAGGACTATGTTGTTCTTGGGGCTAGGTATGATCGTATCGGTTCCAATTTTTAAAACATTAACGCACCTTCCTCCTTATATAGGAATGATGTTTGCCTTGGGTATTGTTTGGTTGGTTTCTGAATACATTCACCCAGAAGAAGATTTTTCAAAAGAAAATCGTCATTTATATTCTGCTCATAAAGCATTATCTAGAATCGAAATTTCAAGTATCTTGTTCTTTCTTGGTATTTTAATGGCGGTTGCCGGATTAGAAAGTTTGGTTTTTGGTGTTGCCGAAAATGGAGATCCAGTAGGAACGCTGCGTTATTTAGCCGAAGTATTACAAGAAGTCGTGCCTAACCAAGATGTAGTGGTCATATTATTAGGAATCTTTTCTGCAATTATAGATAATGTTCCTTTGGTCGCTGCTTCTATAGGAATGTATGACGCACCAACCGATGCTGTTTTATGGCATTTTATTGCCTATTGTGCAGGAACAGGTGGTAGTATGTTAATCATTGGCTCTGCTGCTGGTGTTGCAGCAATGGGTATGGAAAAGATAGATTTTATCTGGTACCTTAAGAAAATTGCTTGGCTAGCCTTCGTTGGATTTATCGCTGGAGCTGGAGTTTTCCTCCTTATAGAGCGTGTAATCTTCCACAACGTGTAAACAATTTTAATACATACATTTCGTTATACTCTAAAATACAAAGTATATGCTAAACTTCTTGATTCAAGATGGTGCAGAAGACGCTGCGCAGTTAGACCCTGAAACTACTGAAAAAACACTTTCTGTAATGGAGCTCATCGTAAACGGGGGAACAGGAGGAATGATTATTATTGGCACCCTTGCAATTTTACTTTTTGTAGCCTTGTATGTTTATTTTGAAAGGCTTTTTGCAATTAAAGCTGCTTCAAAATACGATGCTAATTTTATGAACCAAATTCGAGATAATGTGGCCAGCGGAAATCTGCAAGCAGCAAAAGCATTGTGCGCGCAGCATAACACTCCAGTTTCTAGACTTACCGAAAAGGGAATAAGCCGCATTGGAAGTCCACTAGACAATATCAATACTGCAATAGAAAATGCAGGTAGACTTGAAGTATATAAGCTAGAGAAAAACGTTAGTGTTCTAGCAACTATTGCTGGAGCCGCCCCTATGATTGGGTTTTTAGGTACCGTAATAGGAATGGTGCTTGCATTTCACCAATTAGCAACCAGTAGTGGTCAAGCCGAAATGGGGTTGTTAGCCGAAGGTATCTATACCGCAATGACAACAACAGTGGCCGGTCTTATCGTGGGTATTATTGCTTACATGGGCTATAATCATTTAGTAGTTAAAACTGATAAAGTAGTGCACCAGATGGAAGCAACTGCGGTAGATTTCTTGGACTTGTTGAATGAACCAGCTTAATTTAAAGTATGAATTTACGCGGAAGAAATAAAGTAAGTCCAGATTTCTCGATGAGTTCGATGACCGATATTGTATTTTTACTATTGGTTTTCTTTCTCTTAACATCTCCTGCAATTACACCAGATGCGTTGGATCTAATACTTCCTAAGGCGAAAGGAAAAAGCACAAATGTTCAAAAAGCAAGTGTGAGCATTACTAAAGACGGCGCCTATTACGTAAACAAAGAACGGGTTACTGAATACACTATAGAAAAAACATTAAAAGCATCATTAGCAGGTCAAGAAAATCCCACGTTAATTTTAAGAGCAGAAGAAGGAGTCCCAATCGAAGATGCTGTTTTTGTAATGGATATTGCCAATAGAAATGGTTTTAAAGTAGTGCTAGCCGTAAGACCTAATTAATGATTCGATACAATTCTAGTTTTTTGCTTTGCAAAAACTAAAATCACTCAGCAACCTTAAATTTATAATAAATTTAAATTTTTAATTGATAAGCTCGTAGTGTTTTAAAATAAAACAGTGAGTCCCCGAAAATCAATAATCAACAATGTCTTTCTTAGATACCGAACATAAAAAGAAAAGTATGAAGATCACGGTGATAGTATATTCACTGTTAATCTTGTTGTTGTTTTTTGTAGGTATGGAGTATTTAGATCCTCCACCTGAGAATGGTATTGCGGTAAATTTTGGTACTTCAGAAACAGGATCAGGAGATGTTCAGCCTACGCAGCCTGTTGCGTCTGCGCCTAAAAAAACGATTCAGCCCGAACCCACGCCACCAGAACCTGAGGTTACAGAAAA
The DNA here is from genome assembly GCF_047731265.1 of Patiriisocius sp. Uisw_017. Taxonomy (GTDB): domain Bacteria; phylum Bacteroidota; class Bacteroidia; order Flavobacteriales; family Flavobacteriaceae; genus Patiriisocius. The sequence continues at coordinate 2,047,978 of NZ_CP159835.1, forward strand.
GTTGGTGACACAAGATATTGAAGACGCACCAGTAATTGAAGATAAGCCCAAAGAAAAACCAAAGCCTAAGGTCGAAAAAGCTTTAGAGAAACCTAAGGAAAAACCGAAAGAAATAGTAAAACCAGATCCAAAACCTAGCGAGTCTACAACCAGTGCACTAGATGCCTTAATTAACGGTCCTAAAAAAGACGGAGCTTCTCAAGGTGGAGAAGGTGATGATAAAACTGGAGGTGATAAAGGAGATCCTAATGGAGATCCAAATGCCAAAAGCTATTATGGAGCAGGAACCGGTATAGATGGAGATGGGAATTACCGCTTGAGTGGAAGAAAATCTTTAAACAAACCTCGAAGCCCCCAAGAATGTAATGAATCAGGTAAGGTCGTTGTAAGCATAGAAGTTGATAGGAATGGTCGTGTTATTAACGCAAGGGCAGGGGTTCGAGGAACTACAAATAATACAAAGTGTTTGTTGGACAAAGCAGAAGAAAATGCACTTGCTACGCGCTTTAATCCTGATGACAAAGCACCTTCAAAACAAATAGGCGAAATAATCTATAATTTTAGCCTTTCAGAATAGAAATTAGGTTTTATATTCTGTCAAGGAAGACTATAAATCACTTGGGTTTTGGTTATATTTAGTGCTTAAAAAACAGCAATGAAATATTTTTTATTATTTTGTTTAGGAATCAATTTATTTGCCTGCGATTCTTCTAAAGGCCTTAAAATAGCTGCAGAAAATTCGAAAGAACTCCCTCACGACTTTATGTTTATGCAACGCGCATATCCTTCAGGTGAGTTAAAAATGAATGCCCGTAAAGAAGCCATTCAATGGAAAAAAGAGCAGCCTCAAAATAGAGAGGTCTTAGCTGATATTTGGGAATTCGTAGGGCCTATAAATATTGGAGGACGTGTGACTGATATTGAAATCCCAATAGACGATGACGATACTTATTATGTAGGAACAGCTTCTGGAGGAATTTTTAAAACTGAAGATGCAGGGAGTACCTTTAATCCCATTTTTGATGAGCAAGAAATGTTGTCTATTGGTGATATCGCAATCTCTCGAAATAATACACAAACTATTTGGGTAGGAACTGGCGAAGTAAATGCAGGTGGAGGATCACTTGCATATGATGGCGATGGAGTTTATGCTTCAACAGATGGTGGGATTTCTTGGGAGTCCAAAGGTCTTGAAAATGTAGGCAGTATTGGTAAAATAATGATCGACCCTAATAATGAAAATGTTATTTTGGTAGGCGCAATGGGTCCTCTTTTTAGAGATGATACAAATAGAGGAGTTTATAAAACTACAGATGGAGGAGCAAGTTGGCAACAAGTACTATTTATAAGTGATGTTGCTGGGATTATAGATATGGCTCAGCACCCAACTGATAGTGATATTTTATATGCTGCTAGTTGGCATCGCATTAGAACACCTAATAATAGAATATACGGTGGCGAAGGCTCTGGCCTTTGGCGTTCATTTGATGGAGGTGATACTTGGGTTGAAATGACAGTAGGCCTTCCATCAGACCCAGATGATAAAGGAAGAATAAGTATTGCTGTTTCAGAATCTAATCCCAATGTTCTCTATGCTAGATATGCAGATGCTGCGGGAGATATACAAGGGGTGTATCGTTCAAGTAATGGCGGTCTTACTTGGCAACAAAGAAATTCTAATCAGTTAACAAATGTTGGATTTCACTGGTGGTTTAGAGGAATTTTTGTAGACCCAACCGATGAAAACACCATCTACAATGTAGATTTTGAGGTAGAAAAATCAACTGACGGAGGACAAAATTGGGTGGGCGCTTTTCCTGGGGTTCATGTAGATCAACATGCAATGGCTTTTGTAGCTGGCGGAACAGGAGAAGTTTTATTGGGCAATGATGGAGGTTTGTACGCAAGTGCGAATGATGGCTTAAGTTCTTCAAAAATAAATACATTGCCAATTACACAATTTTATCGCTTTCATGTAGATGCTCAAGATGATGCTAAAGTTTATGGCGGTGCACAAGATAATAATACGGTGAGAACAACAACAGGCTCTATTGATGATTGGGCTGCCATTTATGGTGGCGATGGCTTTCAGTCTTTAGTGGACCCTTTAAACACCAATGTTATCTATGCCTTATTTCAGCGCGGTAATTTGGCAAAATCTACAAATAACGGGGCATCTTTTACAACAGCTTTGAATGGTATTTCAAGTGGAGATCGTAAAAATTGGGATACTCCTATTGCATTTGATCCTGCTAATTCACAGAATTTATTTTATGGTGCTAACAGATTGTACAAGACAACAAATGCAGCTGGAAATTGGACGGCAATAAGCCCTGATTTAACTGGCGGTGCACAGGCTGGTAATCTTACATTTGGTACAATTACAACGATTAGTGTTTCGCCTATTAATAGTGATATTATTTATGTTGGTACAGACGACGGGAATGTATCTATTACCCAGGATGGTGGTGCTACTTGGAATAATATCTCACCGGTACTACCCAATCGTTGGGTGACCAGCGTTCTAGCAGATCGAGAGGCCACAGAGACGGTGTATGCTACTTTTTCAGGATACCGTTATGGCGAAGATGAAGGGCACATTTACAAGAGTGATGACAACGGGGCAAGCTGGGAAACTATTGATGCAAATCTACCAGATGTTCCTGTAAATGATATCCTAAAAGATCGCTATGGCAATCTTTTTATTGCAACTGATATTGGTGTTTTTGTGACTGGAGATGAAGGAGCAACTTGGCAAGCACTGGATGAAAATATTCCAAGTGTTGTGGTTACAGATATGAATCTTCACGAGGCTACAGAGTATTTATACATTGCTACCTACGGAAGGTCAAGCTACAAATTGAATATCGCTGAAGATATTTTAGCAACTAATGATCTTAGTACTTTAGCTGAAATAGTTATTGCACCAAATCCAGTAACGGAACGTATCCAAATTAAAAACTTCGAAGTTGATGGTCCAGTAGTGATTAGTGTTTTTGATGCTTTGGGCAGAAAGATAGTTTCCGAAAAAAACACCATTTTAAATGGATCTGTTGAAATGATTGTTGCCGAAATTCCAAGAGGGGTTTATTACGTTCAAGTGGTGTCTAGTAGTTCGCGTCAGGTTCAAAAAATAATAAAGAAGTAGTTATCAATTATTCTCAAACCATCGCGTGGCTTTTTAAGCAATTACCCATGTATCAACGTGTGGGGCAAGCGGCCTATAAGGCAGACTTGAGCAATACCCTGTTATTGGCAAAGCATTTAAGGAATCCTGAAAACCAATGCAAATTTGTACACGTTGCTGGTACCAATGGCAAAGGTTCTACGAGCCATATGTTAGCCTCTATACTTCAAGAAGCGGGTTATAAAGTAGGCTTATATACATCACCTCATTTAAAAGATTTTAGGGAACGGATTACAATCAACGGAAAAATGATTCCGAAGAAATTTGTAACTGAATTCGTTAAGAACAACACCTCTTTTTTTGAAGAAAATAAACTCTCGTTTTTTGAAATGACTGTTGGATTAGCGCTTGTTTATTTTGAAGAAGAAAAAGTAGACATCGCTGTCATAGAAGTAGGACTAGGGGGTAGGCTAGATAGCACAAACATTATCAGGCCAGAACTTTCGATTATTACAAACATTGGATTGGATCACACGCAATTTTTGGGTGATACTTTAGAGAAAATTGCTTTTGAAAAAGCAGGTATTATTAAAAATGAAATCCCTGTGGTTATAGGAGAAACAACTGCTGAAACAAAACCAGTTTTTCGGCAAATTGCTGAGTTGAAAAAAGCGTCTATTGTATTTTCTGAAGATGCTAAAATCAAATTATATGATTCAGATTTGAAGGGGAATTATCAAAAGCTGAATCAAAGAACGGTATTGGTTTCCATTAAAGAATTAAGAAAACAAGGCTGGAAAATTTCAGAAGAACACCTTAAAAAAGGGTTGCAAAGTGTTGTTAAAAATACTGGGTTATTAGGAAGATGGCAGCAGTTAAAAAATAAGCCTTTAGTTATCGCTGATACTGCGCATAACAGAGAAGGATTGGAATTAACAATGGAGCAACTTGCTGAGATTAAATGTAAAACACTACACTTGGTTATTGGGATGGTGAGTGATAAGAATTTGGATAGTGTGCTACCGCTATTTCCTAAAAACGGAGTCTATTATTTTTGTGAGCCAGATATTTTACGGGCTATGGATGTTTCTTTGCTTCAGCAAAAGGCAGCTGAGTGCAGATTGGAAGGAGCTGCGTTTACAAGTGTTAAAGCAGCGTATCAAGCCGCATTAGAAAGCGCAAGTAGCGATGATGTTATTTACATAGGTGGCAGCACTTTTGTGGTGGCTGAAGTGGTGTAAAAATGAATTCGCTATACTTAAAAAGATAGCGAGTTCAAATGTTAATTTATATTTTTTATTGTCTGTAAGCATTCATAGGCGTTATTAAAATTGTGGCTGTCACCGTAACTGAGGCCATACCGGTATCTTCCATAAATTGAAGGCTTAAAACATTAATGTTTGTTGGGCTGCCCACTACTAATATTTCTAGAGCTAAGGTAACATTTTCTAAAGACTGGAAACCTTAGTTTTTATTATCTTCAACTATAACGACTTGTTTGGTTTGTTGATCTTCAGGGTCCCCGCTCTCGGCTATATAATCTATAACTACTAAGTATCCAAATCCAATAGCTTCTTCTGGATTTTCAAAGTTTATAGTTTGGCTTCTATATCTATTGGTGGTTATATTTTCCAACTACAAAGTGAGCATTAACTTCAGTTTCTAATGGTGTTGAACCTTCAAAGGGTTCTTCAAAAATAAAATTTAAGCTGCGAACGTGATCTTTGTCGGTGCCTTTACCCTTTGTTCTTATTTTAAAACTGTTCCTATTATTGTTTAGTTTGATGGTTACGGGTTGAGAAATAATTCCTTCTTCTGGCTTTCCAGTAACTACACTATTGTTTAATTAGTTACTCACTAATTCCCCCATAGCATTGATTGTGGAAATAGTTACATACAATGTATTTCCTCCGGTAATTAATAAGAATATTTGTTCGTTAGCATCCTGACAGGTCAAAGCAATTCTTGAACAAACTTTGGTGTTTTAAGGGTTTTGATTTAATGAAACAATACTTCCGTCAACTGGAAATATTAGAGCACCATCAATAGAAATATTTACAGTGGGTATTTACTTACTTCGTCGTGCCCTTTATAAGTTTTAGAAAAGCCAATATCACCAAACTAAGACGCCATGTGTAAGAGTCCCTTGTCATTCGAATTTGTGTTAATTGCGGTCGTTATATGTTCCATATTTTTCACTACTTCTTGTGAGTGCTCTAGATTGTGAATAGGAGCTTTTCTTATTTCAGTGACAGACAAAAGTGTTGTATAATATTTTTCTACTTGTTTTACCATTATATATTAATATTAAATAGATGCCCGATTAATGCAGTGATTCCCATTGCCAGCGTTCCCCAAAAAGTAATTCTTAAAACTGCGTTTAGCTTTTTCGAACCTCCTGCTCTTGCCGATACCATCCCTAATATCGCTAGGAAAATAATAGCAGAGGCATACTCCATATACTCCATATATTCTAAAGGCGCTATAAAAGCTACTAGTACAGGGAGAAATCCACCTAGTGTAAAGGCAATTCCAGAAGATAATGCTGCTTGTAAGGGTTTGGCTTCAGTCATTTCGTGTATTCCTAGTTCATCTCTTGCGTGAGCTTCTAGTGCGTTATGTGTGGTTAATTGTTTTGCAACTTCCATTGCCGTTTCTTTTTTTAAACCTCGTTCTTCATAGATTTTTGCCAGTTCAATAAGTTCTTCTCCTGGGGTATTTATAAGTTCTTGTTGCTCTCTGGCCAAATCAGATTTTTCAATATCTGTTTGTGAGCTTACAGAGACATATTCCCCGGCAGCCATAGACAATGCTCCTGCAACTAAACCAGCGACTCCGGCTAAAAGTACTGGCTCGCGGGTGCTGCTTGCGGCGGCAACACCTATAATAATACTTGCAGTAGATAAGATGCCGTCATTAGCGCCTAAAACTCCTGCTCGTAACCAACCACTGCGATTAGTATAATGTTTTTCTTCATTATTCATAGGTAATTAAATTGACTGCAAATACAAGTACCGTAAAATTTTTTAAGGCCTTTTCTGCTAAAATTGATGATTTATGAATTCCGTGGTGCCTGATAAAGTCCTAGCTTTTGTAAAGATGAAGTTGGTTCTTGTTAAAAGAAGCAATCTTTCTTAAATTCAGTACCTTCAAATATTTTGAATTCTTCTTTATAAAGGTATAATAAAAAAGGAATCCTTGTTGAAATTTGCGAATGATTCTGAAAGGGTGACTGTTGGTGATCTTCTTTATTATGGGTCTGCCTGTAATTCACCATAAAACTTTGAGATAAATACAAAAATAATATCTCCAGGTTGTTCATTATGAAATTATGCGGGCTCAATTAACGCGTCTACGGTTAACATATCACTGATGTCTATCCCGAATCTTTGCACTAGGATGATAAAAGAAGCTATTATGGAAAAAAAACTTGAGTTATAAAGATAGTGATTTGCTACTTTACAAGATATTTTTCAAAGTATTTTAGGTTGTGAATTATAAAAAATAGGCCCACATTTCTGAAGACCTTTATTGGGTGTTGAGGAATTCGAACCCCCGGTCCTCCCGATGTAAAACCGGGAGGGTCTGAATCTTCACGATTTTATGTAAGTAGAACTATGTTCCAATTAGTAATTCTCTCTTTTGAGCTTCTGTCTTTGAGGTATACGTTTCTGTATATATGACAATCCAATCATTGGCGCGGCCAGTAAATCACTTGTGCTACCATAGATGTTTTACTAAACGCTGGGGTATTTCGCGGGTATAGCCCACGTAATATTTATTTGGTTTTTCAGAATATAGTAGGCAAACAAAATAATTTATAAAATGAAAAAAGGTCTTCATTTCTGAAGACCTTTAGTGGGCGTTGAGGGATTCGAACCCCCGACCCCTTGGGTGTAAACCAAGTGCTCTGAACCAACTGAGCTAAACGCCCTATTCTGTTAGGGGATGCAAATATAACTTAGAATTTACTTTTCACAAACATTTTTAAATAAAAAATTAAGTTTTTTTTGAAGTTATAAAATTGAACTAATCTCAGGCAAAGATTTTTTGTTTTCTACTCCTATTTTTCTAATAATATATATAAGTAATGGCCTCCTTTTGTACATTCACAAAAAATAGTATTATCATGAAATTTTCACCTCTTAGTTTACTTCTACTTTGTTCCATTACAGCATTCTCGCAAAATTATCAATCTGCAGAAAGTGTCCAGTATGATATCGCGAACGATCGCTGGCTTGTGGCAAATGGTAGTAATATCATTATAGATGACGGTAATGGAGACTTGTCTTTTTTTGGTAGCGGAAGTGCCTCTCACGGTATGGAAATAATGGGTAATACTTTATTTGTAATTGCTGGTGGAACTATCAAAGGATATGATTTAACAACGGAGAATGAAGTAATGAGTCTTTTAATTCCTGGCACATCATTTCTTAATGGTATGACTAGTGATGGAAACACACTTTTGTGGGTTACAGATTTTGGTGCTTCAAAAATATACGCTATTGATGTTTCAGATTTAAATACTCCAGTAGCGATTGAAATAGTAGCAAATACAGGAAGTACTCCTAATGGAATATTATATGATAATGTAGACAGGCTTCTGTTTGTTACTTGGGGAAGTAATGCTAAAATTAAAGCAGTTTCTTTAAGCACAAACGCAGTTAGTGATATAGCAGATACAGGTTTAGGTAATATTGATGGTATTCAGAAATCTGAAGGAGAATATTTTATATCTTCTTGGTCGCCAAATCGAATTACAAGATACTCTGGTGACTTTTCAGATTCTTTTATTGTAGATACACCAACACTAAGTTCACCGGCGGATATTGGTGTAAGTCAAAATGGTATTCTTGGAATCCCGATGGGCAACGAAGTAATCTTTGTGAATCTAAACGGTACAGCGAGTATAGAGGATTTAGCTAATACTTTACTTGATTTCAATGTTTCAGAAAACCCAATAACCTTAAACTCTTATATGGAGTTTAGGCTTGTTGATAATGCCAATGTCTCTATTGATCTTTACTCAATCCTTGGAACAAAAATTAAAACTATTGTCTCATTAAAAAACCTTGGAGGTTTCCAGAAAATTAATCTGTCTTCATCAGGACTAACAAGCGGTATTTATATTTTGAAAATTATTGTAGATGGTCAAAGCCTTTCCAAAAAACTTATAGTAAAATAATTTTAAAGTAAACCAACGATACGCTCTAAAGCCATGCCTCGAGAGGCTTTTATTAGTATGGTGCTACTTGTGATTTTCTTGTCTTCTAGTATTTTTTTTAGTTTATCGAAAGATTCAACTTTGGTAATTGATTTATTTTGAACTTTCGTTTTTGAAAAATTTTCGCCTATAAGAAAAGCGTTTCCAATGCTGTACTTGGTAATATAGTCGGCAATTATTTGGTGTTCTAACGCAGCACTATCACCAAGCTCAAACATATCTCCCAAGAATACTATTTTGTTTTTGTCAGAAGTGGTTTTAAAGCTCTCTAAAGCTGCAAGCATACTTGTAGGGTTAGCGTTATATGCGTCTAGAATGATTTTATTCGAATCTTTTTCAATTACTTGTGACCGGTTATTTCTGGGGGTATATTCTTCTATACCTTTCTTTATGTCTTCACTTGTTACCTCAAAATACTGTCCTATAATAATGGCAGCGCATATATTAGTAAAGTTATACTTTCCTATTAGCTTGGATGCAATAGTTACATTGTTGAAGGAAGCTTTCACATAAGGATCGCATGCTTTCAATTTTATATTCGAAAACTCTTGATTGCTTTCAGAAAAACCAAACTTCTTGTTATAAGGATCAAGAATTTGTTTTTGTTTGGGATCGTCTGCATTCATAAACAGATATTTACCGTTTTGGATAAGGTGTTTGTAGAGCTCGCTTTTGCCTTTTACAACGCCATCTAAACTCCCAAAACCTTCAAGGTGTGCCTTTCCAAAGTTGGTAATATATCCATAATCAGGCTGGGCTATTTCGCAAAGCTTTGCAATCTCTTTTAAGTGATTCGCACCCATTTCCACAATACCGATTTCAGTCTCTTTGTTCATTCTTAATAAGGTCAGTGGAACCCCTATGTGGTTGTTTAAATTACCTTTAGTGGCTGTCGTATTATACTTCTTGCTTAATACTGCGTGTATTAGCTCTTTTGTTGTCGTTTTTCCATTGCTGCCAGTTAAAGCAATTATAGGGATTTTAAGGGAGTTACGATGAAATGTAGCAAGTTGTTGTAAATAACTTAATGCGCTTTTGCATAAAATAGTTTCTCCTGTATTTTTATGATATGTTATCTCATCAATAATTACTTTATAGGCTCCTTTGTCTAATGCTTCCTGAGTAAATTTATTCCCATTAAAATTTTCGCCTTTGAGTGCGACAAAAATGGATCCTTTCTCGATTTCTCTGGTGTCTGTACAAATGCCTGTACTTTTTAAAAAATGCTCGTGTAGTGTTTGAATATTCAATGAAAATGATTTTGAAGTTTATGTAAAAGTAAAAAACCCACTTTAAATTCTAAAGTGGGTTTTCATTAAATATTAAAAAAACTAATTTCTAGCGCTCTTATTCTTTTTGGATTTAGAACCTACTCTTGACATAGCGCATCTAAAACCAATGTAGTCTGTTGCCATTTCTTGAGGAAAATATCTGCGTTGAGCTGGGTCTAACCAATAGTCACGATCTCTCCACGAACCTCCTTTGTAAACACGTACTTCATTATTTACAAGTGAAGTTCTTTTTGTGGATTTGTCATATTGACGATTCAAATCCATTGACGCACTATCTGCTTCAGTAACTTTATGTAGTGGCGAGTTATACATTCGTTTGCTATCATCTAATTCCTCTTCATCGTCTTCTCCAAACGATTGATAGTATCGTGTAGATCGTTTATCTCCATCTCTAAAGTCACGATTGTCACTTTTGGAGAACTGTGTTCTTAAATATGTTTCATTTTCATCAACAGGGATCTGTAAAATTTCACCTGGCAGGTCTCTAGCCACAATTTTACCAGTATTCAAAGTGTCAAAAACAATAGAATCTACCGTAACAATCTTTACTTTTCCGTTTTCGTCTATTGCATTTTTAGTATAAACATTTCCACGATAGTAGTTAAAGTCGTTAAACTCGTCATCAACAATGGGTCTGTAAACATCAGCAACCCATTCCGCTACATTTCCAGCCATATCATAAAGACCATAATCATTTGGTTCGTATGATTTGATTTCAGCGGTAATATCTGCACCATCGTCACTCCATCCTGCAATACCACCATAATCACCATCACCTTGTTTAAAGTTTGCTAATTGGTCGCCTCGAGACTTTCTTTTACCAGATCTTGTGTATTGTCCATCCCAAGGATATTTTTTTCTGCCTCGGTATACATTATAATTTCGCAAACTTACAAGACCTAGTGCAGCATACTCCCATTCTGCTTCCGTAGGAAGTCGATAAGCTGGTAATAGAAGCCCATCTTTTCTTTGAATAAATAAATTTGTACTGTCCTTACTTCTCTTGGCAATACTTTTTGATTTTTTACCTCCACGAGTTATAGAATCGTTGCCTCCATAGGTTTGAGTCGGAGCGTTTAAATAGGTTTCTGTACTAAATGTCTGACCTACTTCAACATCGTATCGAGAATTTCTTGCGGTAATGCCGTCTTGTTCAAGAATGAGTTCGTTTACTCTGTCTGTACGCCAGTTCCCAAATTCTACTGCTTGAATCCAACTAACTCCTACTACAGGATATTCAGCATAAGCAGGGTGTCTAAGGTAATTGTACGTCATTACTTCGTTGTATCCTAAACGATTTCTCCATACTAGTGTGTCTATTAGAGCCCCCTCGTAAATTTTACGATATTCTTCATTGTCTGGAGGAAATACTTGTTTGATCCAATCAAGATACTGAAGATACATGAAGTTGGTAACTTCTGTTTCGTCCATATAAAAAGATTGAACATGCTGTTGATTAGGGCTATTGTTCCAATCGTGCATTGGATCATCTTGAACTTTACCCATCGTAAATGTTCCGCCTTCAACAAAAACAAGTCCAGGACCTGTTTCTTGCTCAGTATATTGGCTGTTTTTTTGTGGTCCTCCCTCTCTAGAGTTGAATTTCCAGCCAGTAGCACGGGAGCTATCTTTGTAGTCTCTCGTTTTGTTACAGCTTACAATAAATGTGCTTGTGAGTGCAAGTATAAGCAGCCTTAAGGCTATTTTTTTTGTCAAGTTCATAGTTTAATATATGAAGAAATTGGGATTGCAATATAATGATAAACGGTAAAAATGCAATGTTATTTCATTATTTATTGTCTGAAAGTTTTATCACTTTCATGCTACTAACGCATTCAAAATTGTTTTCTACATTACAAAACGATTTCTATCTGTTTTTAGTATGTAAATGTTTATTTCTGCTAAAAAACTTAAATTTTATCAATACTAAGTATATTTTTGAAGCGTTAGATTAATTCATGAAAAAGATAATACTACTTTTTTGTATTCTAGGAAGTCTAACTTCCTTAGCACAAAAAAAGAACAGAACTATAAATTGGGCCACAACCTATCAGATTGAGGCTACAAAAAAATTAAATAAACCTTCACTTGCAAAAAATACTGCAACGCAACTAAGCACGGTAAAAGAAAATATCGCAAAGAAAAAAGAAGCTAGAGAAAAGTCACGTCAAAATGCGCTTGATTTTTTGAAATTAACACTTACAAAAGAGAGCGTTTCTTATAACGATCAATGGGAGGATACTGGATTTGCAAATCCTGCTTCGTTGAAAATTACAAATGTCAAGTATGTTAACGTTACCGCTTCAGAAAAAAATAAAATAAACATATCTAAAGTTCCAAGCGTTCTAAATGCTAGGCTTATAAGTAAAAAGGGGCGGGATGTAATATACACGCAACTTTCTCTTAATCCTATTGTGAAAGTAGATGGACAACTAAAGAAGGTTGTTTCTTATGTTGTTTCTTATTCTTACTTTTCAAATTCAAGGGCTTCGAATTCTAGAATTCCTATATCAAATTCAGTTTTGGCGAGTGGTAGTTGGTATAAATTTAAGGTAGATAGAACAGGTATTCATCGTATTTCGAGATCTTTTTTAGAAGATATTGGGATGAATGTTTCTGGAGTCGATCCTAGAACGATAAAGATATATGGTCACGGAGGGAAGCCACTACCATACTTAAATTCTTTAAACAACAATTTGTTCGATCTTCCAGAGAATAGTATTCAAGTGGTGGGAGAGAATGACGGAAATTTTGATGGTAGTGATTTCATTTTATTTTATGCGATTTCTGATATTGGATACGATGAAGAGAACGATACCCATATTAATCCATACAGTGATGAAGCCTACTATTATATCACTGCTGGTGGAAACCCTGGTTTGAGAGTCCAAGCGCTAAACGAGCCTTCAGGAAACTCAAACATTGCAATTAATACATTTAATGATTATCAATTTCACGAAGAGGATGAGTTTAGTGGTGCAAAAGTAGGCCGTAGATGGCTGGGAAATCGTTTTGATATTGAGAGTGAGCAAACCTATGAATTCAACTTTCCTAATATGGTTGGAGGGGCTATTATGGAAGTTAGTGTTAAAGTGGCTTCGTCTTCTGAGAATTCCACTTCCTTGGCGGTTTCAGTAAATGGAACAAGTCTTAATCCTTTCACATTTAACGCTATAGACGGTACGACTCTATTAGATTATGAGCCGGCTAATAACAACCAAAATTGGCCTGCTCAAATTCCAGCTGCTGGTGAAAATGTAACTATAAATTTGTTGTATAACAATGGTGGGAATCCTTCTAGTATTGGGTATTTAGATTATATACGAATAGAAGCACTTCGACAACTAACAGGGATTGACGGGCAATTATTGTTTAGATATAATGATGCTGCAACCACCTCAGGAGTTGCTGAATATACCATAAGCAATGCGTCTCAGTTTTCTCAAGTTTGGGACGTGACAAATACAAACGCTATTACAGCAAAGCCCAATGAAGGATTAGTTTCCTTCAGTTTTAAATCGCAAATGGGTGAAATAAGAGAGTATGTTGCTGTAAATCCACAGGATTATTTTGAGCCTGTTGAAATAGGGCAATCTGTTGTGGCTAATCAAAATATTAAAGGATCTATTTTTCTTGATGGTTCTGGTGATTTTCAAGATATTGACTATTTAATCATAACAGCACCTTTTTTAATACAGCCGGCGTTGAGACTGGCAGAGCATCATAGAGCTGTTAGAGGTACACGGGTAAAAGTTGTTACTACTGACAGGATTTATGAAGAATTTAGTAGTGGTAAACAAGATATTGGTGCGATTAGGAATTTTGTAAGATATGTATATGAGAATGCCTCTACACCGGCTAATAGGATTAAGTATGTAGGGATTTTTGGAGATACTTCTGTAGATTATAAGGCAAGACGTTCTTTAGCAGGAGCGGCTAATAATAATATTGTGCCCACTTTTCATACCTTACAAAGTGTTAGTACGGTTTCTTCTTATATGTCTGATGATTACTTTGGGATGATGGATGCAGATCCATTCACCGAAAATGATGAAGGAACGATGGCTACATCAGATAAGTTAGATATTGCCATAGGAAGGATATTGGCTGATGAAGTTTCTTTGGCAAATTCTCTTGTAGACAAAATAGTGGCCTATGAATCAAAAGCGTCTTTTGGTAATTGGCGCAATAATATTGTAATGATTTCTGATGATGCAGATATCGCAAGTGAGTTTAATTCCTTGCAAACGGTCTTAAATGATTTGGCAGATCAAATATCAGATGAAAAACCACAAGTCAATGTAAAGAAAATTCATATTGATGCATTTCAGCAAGAAAGTTCTGCTGGGGGAAATAGATATCCAGAAGTAAATGACGTTATAAAAAACGATATCGAAGTAGGGGCGTTGATTGTAAATTACTTTGGACACGGTGGTGAAGATGGATTGGCAAAAGAATTTATTTATACGAAAGAAACTGCTACAACATTGAGAAATCCTAATAGATATCCTATTATTGTAACAGTAACTTGCGAGTTTACAAAATTTGATTTACCTACTCGTATAACCGCAGGGGAGCTTACCTATTGGAATAAAGAAGGAGGCGCAATAGGGCTGATAACTACAACTCGGTCTATTTTTGTTAGTACAGGATCTGCTTTAAATGAAAGTCTTGCAGATCAAATTTTTGGTTTTGGAATAGATGTTCCTAATCCTCCTGCTGAAGGTTTAAGAATCTCAAAGAATTCTATAGCTAATGACGTCAATCGCCGGGTAGTTTTTTATGTAGGTGATCCTGCGTTACCAATTTCATTTCCAGAAAAGGATATAAAATTAACCACTATTAATGGGGTGCCAATAGCGCAATCAAATGAAGTTTTAAAAGGATTAGATTATGTAAAATTAGGAGGGCAAGTATTGAATGCAAATGGCGCGCTGCAGTCAAATTATAATGGAGTTTTAGAAGCCAAGGTTTTTGATAAAAGAGTGACTCGTCAAACCCTAGGTAATGATGGTACAACCATAAATGGTGAATTGGCAATATTAGAATTTACTACTCTTGGAGAAACCTTGTTTAATGGTCAAGCCACAGTGACAAATGGTATCTTTGAATTTGATTTTGTAGTGCCTAAAGATGTTCAGATACCTATAGATAAAGGGAAGGTGAGTTTTTATTCACAAGTAGATAATCAATTAGTGGACAATGCTGGTTTTGATCTTGATATACAAATAGGTGGATTAAATGAAAATGCAGGGACCGATACTACAGGGCCCATCCTCCAATTATTTATGAATGATGAAAGTTTCGTTGCCGGAGGAATAACAAACGACTCCCCTAATTTAATTGTTAAACTACAAGATGGTAACGGTATCAATACAGCTAGTGGAATAGGTCACGACCTTCTTGCTATTCTTGATGGTGACGAAGCAAATCCTTTTAAATTAAACGATTACTACCAAGCCAATGTGGATGATTATACAACCGGAATTGCTAACTATATTTTTAGAGATTTAGAAGATGGTCCACACACTATCTCATTTAAAGCTTGGGATACCTATAATAATAGTAGCACCCAAGAACTAGATTTTGTTGTAGCTGGAAGTAATGAAATTGAAATAAGCAGGGTGCTTAACTATCCAAATCCATTCGTTAATTACACCGAGTTTTGGTTTAATCATAACAGGCCTTTCGAACCATTAGAGGTGCAAGTACAAGTTTTTACGGTAACTGGAAAGGTAGTCTGGACACAAAATAAAATTGTTAATACCGAAGGGTTTTTATCACGTGATATTATCTGGGACGGTAGAGACGATTTTGGAGAAAAAATAGGAAAAGGAGTATATGTTTATAAGATCACGGTAAAATCAACGTTAACTAATCAGCAAACGGAAAAGTTTGAAAAACTTGTTATCCTTTAAATAAATTAAAATTATATTTGCTCAAAATTTAAGAACCTCATGAAGAAATTACTTTTACTTATTCTTATTTGTCTTTTAGCTGCTGAAGGTTCAGCGCAGGAAGAACAAAATCGTGTGATTACAACAGGAGTTCCTTTTATGTTAATTGCAGCCGATGCTAGAGCTGCAGGTATGGCTGATATGGGTGTTTGGACTTCCTCAGATGCTTTTGCACAACAGTGGAATCCCGCAAAATACGCCTTCGCAATTTCAAAGCAAGGAGTAGGAGTGACATATACGCCATATTTAAGCCAATTAGTAAATGATATATTCCTTGGGAATATTACTTATTACAACCGTATCAATGAGCGTAGTGCCGTAGGTACTTCTTTTAGATACTTTAGTAATGGTGAAATTGAGCTTCGTGAAACTGCAGATCAAGAGCCATTGCGTGTGAGGCCGAATGAATTAGCGTTTGATGTTTCTTACTCATTAAGATTGAGTGAGCGTTTTGCAATGGCAGTTGCAGGACGCTATATTCGAAGCGATCTAAGATTGCAAACAGGAAATGAAGATGCAAATGCAGCGAATACCTTTGCAGTTGATATAGCAGGGTATTATCAAAGTGAGGAGATTGCCTATGATAGTTTTGACGGTCGTTGGAGATTAGGGTTTAATGTCTCTAATATTGGGCCAAAATTAAGTTATGATGAAACGGGTCAAGAAAATAACCTACCTACAAATATGGCCTTGGGTGGTGGATTTGATTTTATTCTTGATGAATATAACAAAGTAACCGTTGGACTTGAAGTAAACAAATTATTAGTGCCTACACCAAGTGATTCTAATGAGGATGGTACTATTAACAGAGAAGATGATTTTTATAATGAGAGTTTTGTAAGCGGAATTTTCTCCTCTTTTGGTGACGCGCCAGACGGTTTTAGTGAGGAGTTAAAAGAATTTACTTGGGCATTAGGAGCGGAATACACTTACCAAGACTCGTTTGCATTTAGAGCTGGTTATTTTAACGAGAGTGACGAAAAAGGGTCTAGAAAATTTGCTTCTATTGGAGCTGGATTTAAATATACTTCAATAGGGATTGATTTATCCTATTTATTCTCAACATCAGCAGTAATAAGTCCATTAGAAGGTACACTTCGTTTTGGTCTAACATTTAACTTTGGTGATGAGTATGACGAGTACTAATCTTTAGAAACTTAAAAAAGATAATTCCAAATTCCGATATAATGTGAATTTGGAATTTTTTTTACACAGGTCCATTTGAAGGGCTTTACATAAAAATACTTCCTTGAAAAAACACATCATTGAAACAGTTTTAGAAGTGTATGATTCGGTTTCCGAATTACCTAAAAATGCCCAGATTTTGATGAAAAAAGCGCAATTAGCAAGGGAGCAGGCGTATGCGCCATATTCAAAATTTAAGGTTGGAGCAGCTTTACAGTTAGCCAATGGGGAGGTAGTACTAGGAAATAATCAAGAAAATGCTGCATATCCATCAGGTCTTTGTGCAGAACGAGTAGCTGTTTTTGCTGCTGGGGCCAATTTTCCTGGTGTTGCTGTGGAGATGATTGCGCTTACAGTACGTTCAGAAAAACACAAAGTTACAACCCCCACGGCGCCTTGCGGAGCGTGTCGTCAATCATTGGCTGAGTATGAAGTCAATCAAAAGACTCCTATGTTGCTATATTTTATGGGAGAAAGTGGTAAAGTTGTTAAAGCAGCTTCGGTTAAAGCCTTGTTGCCATTGGTTTTTGATAGTTCTTTTTTAGGATAAGTGTTAGAAGATAGAGCAAAGAACTAGGGAGATCTTTGCAGGTAAACAAAACAGTTTGTTACCGAGAGGTTCCTTTAATAGTCTACATCATAAAAGTTCATTTGGTTTGATGTTTTAATATGCTAGAATTATATTTCCATATTCCATAATAAATAGTCAAATTTTTGGTGCTTATGGCGAACAACCAACTACTACCAACTAAATTGAAATTCTCTCTTTTTTCATGACTAATAAAAGGTTATTTTTGTTATCCGTTTTCCTATTTTGGTTTGCGAGAAACGACAAAAAACTACGATGAAAAAAATCACTAAAAAAACTTACCTCGATTGGTATGAAAACATGCTCTTTTGGCGCAAGTTTGAGGATAAGTTAGCACAAGTTTATATCAATCAAAAGGTTCGTGGGTTTCTTCATTTGTATAATGGACAGGAAGCCGTATTGGCGGGGGCGCTCCATGCAATGGATTTGACTAAAGATAAAATGATTACCGCGTATAGAAATCACGTGCAGCCCATTGGGATGGGGGTTGATCCTAAAAGAGTAATGGCAGAACTATATGGAAAAGCAACTGGAACCTCTCAAGGTCTGGGTGGTTCGATGCATATTTTTTCAAAAGAGCACAGGTTTTATGGCGGTCACGGTATCGTGGGAGGACAAATACCTCTAGGAGCTGGCTTAGCGTTTGGAGATAAATATAAAGGTAATAATGCGGTGACACTTTGTTATATGGGAGATGGAGCTGTACGACAAGGGTCTTTACATGAAACCTTTAATATGGCAATGCTCTGGAAATTACCTGTAGTTTTTTGTTGTGAAAACAATGGCTATGCAATGGGAACTTCTGTTGCAAGAACTGCGAATCACACAGATATTTGGAAATTAGGTTTGGGATACGAAATGCCTTGTAAGCCAGTAGATGGTATGAAACCAGAATTGGTAGCAAAAGAAATAGATGAAGCAATGGAGCGCGCAAGAAGAGGAGAAGGGCCTACATTTTTAGAAATTAGAACCTATCGGTATAGAGGACACTCTATGAGTGATGCGCAACATTATAGGACTAAGGCAGAGGTAGCATTAAAACAGGAAGAAGATCCAATTAGTTATGTGCTTCACAATATTTATCAAAAGAAATGGGCTACTGAAGAGGAAATAGAGGCTATCAATAAAAGCGTAAAACAAAAGGTAAGTGAATGTGAGAAATTTGCAGACGAGTCTCCATATCCAGAAAAAAGCTTGATGTATGATGCTGTATACGAACAAAAGGATTATCCATTTTTACCTCATAAATTATAGGCTATGGCAACAGTAATTAATATGCCGCGTTTAAGCGACACTATGGAAGAAGGAACCGTTGCAACTTGGCTTAAAAAAGTGGGTGACAAGGTTGAAGAAGGGGATATATTAGCCGAAATCGAAACCGATAAGGCTACGATGGAATTTGAAAGTTTTCACGATGGAATTCTATTACATATTGGAATTCCGGAAGGCGAAACTGCAAAAGTAGATACGCTTTTAGCAATTATTGGTGAAGAAGATGAAGATGTTTCTAGCCTTTTGAGTGGTGAAGAAGTTACTTCTAAAACGGAAGAAACCAATACGTCTTCAGATGAAAGCACCTCTGATACTGGTACTCAAACAACCAGTCAAAGCGAGTCAAGCTCAATAAGCACAGGAGATGCAAACAGCGAGCTTCCAGAGGGAGTAGAGATCATTACTATGCCGCGTCTTAGTGACACTATGGAAGAAGGAACCGTTGCTGCTTGGCTAAAACAAGAAGGTGACACTATTGAAGAAGGCGAAATTTTGGCTGAAATCGAAACTGATAAAGCTACGATGGAATTTGAGTCGTTCTACAACGGTACCTTACTAAAAATTGGTATAGCCGAAGGCGAAACTGCAAAAGTGGATGCCTTACTAGCAATCGTTGGGCCCAAAGGAACCGATGTTTCGGGAATCACGGGAACTTCTGCTAAACCTGAAGCGCCTAAGAAAGAAGAGATACCGGTAAAAGTTGAAACAAAAAAGGAAGCTGTAGAAGAAAAAACAACTCCTAAAACTACAGTTGTTTCAAGTTCAAATTCAGATAAAAGAATATTTGCTTCGCCATTGGCTAAAAAAATGGCTGAGGATAAAGGAATTTCTTTAGCACAAGTGCAAGGCTCTGGCGAGAATGGACGCATTGTAAAAAGTGATATTGAAAGTTACCAACCGCAAGTAGTTGGTGCAGCAGCATACAATCCCGTTGGAACTGAAAGTTTTGAGGATATAAAAAATTCTCAAATGCGTAAAACAATCGCAAAACGATTGGGAGAGTCTAAATTCACTGCGCCACATTATTACTTAACAGTTGAGTTGGACATGGATAATGCCATTGCCTCAAGAGCAGCTATTAATAGTGATCCAGAGGTTAAAATCAGCTTTAATGATATGATTGTCAAAGCCTGCGCTATGGCTTTGAGAAAACATCCGCAAGTTAATAGCCAGTGGACAGGAGACACTACCAGAATTGCAAATCATATCCACATTGGAGTGGCGGTTGCAGTAGATGAAGGATTGCTAGTTCCAGTATTAAAGTTTGCAGACCAGATGACATTCTCTCAAATTGGAGTAAATGTAAAAGACTTGGCAGGCAAAGCGAGAAGTAAGAAAATTACTCCCCAGGAAATGGACGGCAGTACCTTTACGGTAAGTAATTTAGGTATGTTTGGTATTAAAGAATTTACCTCTATTATTAATGCGCCTAATTCTGCGATACTTTCTGTAGGAGCAATTATTCAGAAACCAGTGGTTAAGAACGGTGCAATTGCCGTTGGAAATACGATGACCGTTACGTTGGCCTGTGACCATAGAACAGTAGATGGTGCAACGGGTGCTAAATTTCTTCAAACATTGAGAAATTACATAGAGAATCCTGTAACGATGTTTGTATAACACTAACAAAACAAAGCTTCAAAAGTGTCTAAAATTTTTGAGGCTTTTTTCCTTATCAGTATGTCAAAAATTAAAAACATTGTAATTACAGGAACTAGCCGAGGAATTGGCTATGAGATGGTAGCTTTATTAACAAATGCAGGACATAATGTTTTGGCATTATCACGTGATCCCGCTCCTATCTCTGGATTGGATATTAGTAATTGCCATTGTTTTTCGTGTGATATAACAGAGGCCTCAGATATTAAAAGAGCTGCCGCCTTTGTAAAGGAAAAATGGGCTAGAGTGGATGTTTTAATAAATAATTCTGGTGCCTTAGTAAATAAGCCCTTTAGGGAACTAAACCTTCAAGATTTCGAAAATAGCTACAAAGTAAATGTGTTTGGTGCCGCCATGTTAACACAAGCAATGTTGCCCTTTATGACAAAGACTGGCCACGTGGTAAATGTAAGCAGTATGGGTGGAGTTCAAGGGAGTGCAAAATTCCCAGGTCTTGTGGCTTATAGCAGCAGCAAAGGAGCCCTGATTACTTTAACAGAGGTGCTCGCAGAAGAGTATAAAGAAACTGGTCCAAGTTTTAATGTACTTGCTTTAGGTGCAGTACAAACCGAAATGCTTGAAGAAGCATTTCCAGGATATAAAGCACCTATCTCAGCAAAGGAAATGGCAAGGTATATAATGGACTTTTCGCTCAATGGAAGCAAATTCTATAATGGTAAAGTGTTAGAAGTTTCCAGTTCTACCCCTTAATATGGAAGCCACGCTGTCAAAATACATCCCAACAGCTGCTGTAGAACCTACATTTCAATTAATAAAACAGTATAATATTCATTTAAAAATAGTAAATGAACGGGTAACGCGTCACGGTGATTATAGAATGATGCCTAGTGGTCAGCATCAGATTACAGTAAATGCAAGCTTGAATGCGTACCGTTTTTTTGTTACGCTCATTCACGAGATATCACATTTAGTTGCTTTTGAAGATTATGGGCGTGGTATTAAACCCCACGGGAGGGAGTGGAAGTATACCTTTCAGAAATTGATGTTGCCGTTTATAAACCCTGTTATTTTTCCGTCTCAATTATTGCCTTTAATTGCAAATCATTTTAGAAACCCTAAGGCGTCAAGTGATACTGATGCTAAACTTTCACTCGCTCTAAAGCAGTTTGATCCCCCCAATGATAAAAACTATGTCTTTGAAATACCCAACGGTGGTATGTTCAGGCTATACAATGGGAAAATATTCAAACGCGGAAATAAACGCGTAAAGCGATACGAATGTCTTGAAGTTGCTACTGGAAGAATATATCTTTTTAATCCCAATGCTGAGGTTGAATTTTTAAAATAATTCGTTTTTGTTCAGCGTAATTTTTTCTAGCAGCCTTTATTTTTTTACAAAATATTTAGGTTATTCTAATAATTGTATTCAGTATCTTTAAATTTGGTTCAATGTTAAAAATCTAAACTCAAGATGAAAAATAAGGATTATTATGCAGTCATTATGGCTGGGGGAATTGGCTCTAGATTTTGGCCCGTTAGTACACAAGATTTACCCAAGCAATTTCACGATATGCTAGGGACTGGAAAGTCCTTATTACAGCAAACATTTTCTAGACTCTCCACATTCATTCCTCCAGGAAACATTTTTATTCTTACAAACGAACGTTACAAGAGCCTCACCTTAGAACAATTGCCAATACTGCAGGAGCATCAAATTGTTTTAGAACCTGCAATGAAGAATACGGCGCCTTGTATATTATTAGCTGCATTAAAAATAAAAAAAATAAACAAAAATGCGCTGATGTTAGTCGCTCCTAGCGATCATTGGATCGAAGATGAAAAAGCATTTAAGGAAGATGTACAACTATGTTTCGAGGCTGCACAAGGCGATGATATTTTGATGACACTCGGCATTACTCCAACATTTCCTAATACAGGATATGGTTATATAGATGCTTCGACAAGCTCAGCAAACGCTTTACTAGATGATTCAATTAAAGGAATTGATCGAGTGCAACAATTTACAGAGAAACCAGATTATGAAACTGCTAAAAAGTTTTTAGAAGCAGGTAATTTTCTTTGGAATGCAGGGATTTTTATTTGGAGCGTTGAAAGTATTTGCAAAGCATTTAAATCGTATTTACCTAAAATGAACGCTCTCTTTTCTGAAGGTGTTCCTGTTTTGAATACTTTAAATGAATGGGGATTTGTTGATGAAAATTATCCGCTAGCTGAAAACATATCGATTGATTATGGCATTATGGAAAAAGCTAAAAATGTATTTGTTAAAAAAGCTAATTTTGATTGGAATGATCTTGGAACTTGGGGAGCCTTGCACGATAAAATGACGAGCGATACTTCTGAAAATGCTGTGGTAACGGCAAAGACATACCTTAAGAATGCTAAGGGCAATATGATATTTTCTGCAACAGACAAACTTATTGTTGTAGATGGTTTAAATGACTATATTATAGTTGATAAAGAAGACGTCCTATTATTGTTTCCAAGAAAAAAGGAGCAGGAAATCAAAAGGCTATTAAGTGAAGTTTCAAATAAGTTTGGTACAAAATATTCATAAATGAGCACAGCAAATTCAGGAGATAACCCAAATACGCCTCAAGACGCGCAATTTGAGCACACAAAGCTTACCGCTTGGGATGCAATTAAAAAGTTCTTTTCTGAATTATTCGATATTCAGACGGATACTGATCGTGATGCTACCATTGAATCCGTAAAAGAAGGGATTAATTTTAAAGGCCATACTGTTTGGATTCTTATATTTTCCATATTTGTTGCGTCTATTGGGCTTAATGTAAGTAGTACTGCAATAGTAATTGGAGCGATGCTTATTTCTCCTTTAATGGGGCCAATTGTAGGTATTGGCTTATCGGTAGCTATTAATGACGTGGATACTATGAAGCGTTCGTTTATTAACCTGGGAGTGATGGTTGTTTTAAGTGTGTTGACCGCTACACTATACTTTTCAATTTCACCATTAACAGAAGAAACTCCAGAACTTGTTGCGAGAACTTATCCAACAGTATTAGATGTATTGGTCGCTATTTTTGGAGGTTTAGGACTTATAGTCGCTAAAACAAAAAGTGGAACCATCGCCAGTGTTATCTTTGGAGTTGCAATTGCCACAGCGCTAATGCCGCCCTTGTGTACTGTAGGCTATGGATTGGCTATTGGTAATATGAGTTATGCTGGTGGGGCAATGTATCTTTTTTGCATCAATGCTGTTTTTATTGCACTAGCCACTTTTATTGTAGCAAAGATTTTGAGGTTTCCTTTGGTGCGATATGCAAATTCAAAAAGAAGAAGATTGATTGCTCAAATCGCGTCTTTAGTAGCATTGGTCGTGGTGGTCCCAAGCGTAATCTTGTTTTTAAACTTACTGAAGGAACAGGTGTTTACAGTAAAAACAAAAGAGTTTGTACGTGATCAAATAAAATATGAAGGTGCCGAAGTAGTAAAGTTTACACAAGATTATGAATCAAAAAAACTTGAAATATACTTAATAGGAAATCCTGTTCCCAGTCGTGAAATTGATGCGTGGCGTGAAATAATTAAAAATACAGAAAAGCTAGAAGAAGTTAATTTAAGGATTTACCAAGGAGCCGATAATAGTGGAGAGCTTACTGAAAGAATTTCTGGAAGCGTGAAGGCTGATATTTTAAGTGAATTATATGTGAACAACGAACAACGAATAAGGGATAAGGATGAGCGTATCTTTTTTCTTGAAAATGAAATCACAAAACTTACCGTAAAAGATGTTGTTCCTTTTGAAGATGTGAGTAAAGAACTTAAAGTCACCTATGAAGATTTAACTGCTTTCGGGTATTCAAAAAGAATTAACACTAATTTTGATAAAACAGATACCCTTGCCGTATTTAATGTTTCGTGGAAAAAAACTATTAGGGAGAGTCAAAAAAAGATTAATGCGGCTAAAATAACGGAAATACTTAAAATTAGAATGAAGTTAGATACCTTACTGGTGATAGAAAGCAAGTGATTTTTTTGAAGAATTAAGCTTTGTTTTGAACTTCGCGTATCTGCTTAAATAAGTCTGAAGAATAAACAAAATCTGTCACATCTTTATTATCAGTTTTAAAGATGTCTTCTTGTGTGCCTTTCCAAACTAACACACCATTTTTCAAGAAGTTTATTCGTTCTCCAATCTCCATTACCGAATTCATATCGTGGGTTACGACAATGGTTGTAATTTGATTTTCGTGTGTAATTTCTTGGATGAGATTATCAATTACTGTTGCGGTTTTTGGATCCAATCCTGAATTAGGCTCGTCACAAAACAAATACTTCGGCTTATTAACGATGGCGCGTGCAATAGAAACCCTTTTTTGCATTCCTCCAGAAATTTCAGCAGGAAATTTGTCATTTACACCATCTAAGTTAACGCGACTTAAAACTTCATTTACCCGCTCAAGCATCTCCTCACGTTTCTGGGTTGTAAACATTCTTAACGGGAACATAACGTTTTCTTCAATAGTCATAGAATCGAATAAGGCTCCTCCTTGAAATAGCATTCCTATTTCTTCTCTCAAGACTCGTTGTTGCGCGTCGTTCATTTCTTGCATATATTGTTGGTCGTATAAAATACGACCTCCTTCAGGCTTAAAAAGACCAATAAGACATTTTAGTAAAACAGATTTCCCACTACCACTCTGTCCAATGATAAGGTTTGTCTTTCCTTGCTCAAAAATGGTCGAAATTCCTTTTAAAACTTCTTCATCTCCAAAACGTTTTTGTATGTTTTCTACTGCTATCATTAGCTTAACAATAATTGAGTGATGATATAATTTGCAAGAATAATAAGGACACTAGTCCAAACAAAACTTTTAGTACTAGCCTTACCAACTTCAAGGGCGCCCCCTTTCATATAATAGCCGTGCCAAGAGGGCACCGTGGCGAGTATAAAGGCAAAAACAAAAGTTTTAATAAAAGCATACGCTAAATGAAAAGGAATAAAATCTTCTTGGAGGCCTTGCACAAATTCATTCATTGTAACAAATCCTCCATAAACACCTGCTAATAAACCTCCAAATATTGCTAAAAACATGGCAATAGCGATAAGAAAGGGATAAAACATTAATGCCACAATCTTAGGAAAAACAAGATAATTTAAAGAATTTATGCCCATTACCTCTAAGGCATCAATTTGTTCAGTAACTCTCATAGAGCCAATGCTTGAAGTAATAAAAGAACCTACTTTACCCGCCATAATAATAGAAATAAAGGTTGGTGCAAACTCTAGAATAATTGATTGCCTTGTGGCATAGCCTATTAAAGATTTTGGGATGATTGGATTTGTTAGGTTTAAGGCAGTTTGTAGGGTAATAACCCCTCCCACAAAAAAACCAATAAATCCAACAATTCCCACAGAACCAATTACTAAATCATCAATTTCCTTAAAAATCAATTCGCGTAATACAGTGCCTTTTGTAAAACCGCTGAAAGAGCGTTTTAACATTAAAAAATAACTCCCTAAATCTTCTAAATATCCCATATATAGTTACCACCAAAGTAACAAAAATATAGCGAGTCTTAGCCCGCAATTTATATCTTAATTAATACCGTAAAGTGACATCAATTTGTCAAAAAGAACGGTGTTCTTGAAAATCCCCTTAAAATTATCTTCTCCTGGACCTTTTGCAAAAATAGGTATCAACGTTGCAGAATGTCCACCGGTCGAAAAGACAGGTTTAATTTTATTATAGTCTTTACCGTCTTGAGCCAACGTAAACCCTCCCGTTTCGTGATCTGCTGTTACAAGAACAAGGGTTTCTGGGTTGTTTTTAGCGAAATCAAGTGCAACACCAATTGTTTTGTCAAAGTCTAGTAATTCACTTATGAGATAGTCAGCTTCATTACTGTGGCCAGCCCAATCAATTTGAGAACCTTCCACTAAAAGGAAAAAACCATTGTCATTTTTTGATAGTTTTTCGAGTGCTAGTTTTGTTGTGTTAGGAAGAAAGTCGCCTCTTCCTTCAAGCATCTTAGGCATTCCATCTGGTGCGAGAATAATTGCTTGCTTCTTCTCTGATGCTTCAAAAGGGAGCGTATTTTTATGTACCTCGTATCCCTTATTTTTTAATTCTTTAAAGATATCTCGCATATCTTTTCGGTTATCAAAAAATTGTGAACCACCCCCGGCTATAAAATCTAAGTTAGAATCAGGTAAAAAGGAAGCAATGTCATCGTATAGCCTCCTGGATTTTACGTGCGCATAAAAACTCGCTGGTGTTGCGTGCACCACAGATGAGGTTGAAATGATTCCAGTACTAATATTGCGAGGTATTAAGTGCTCAATAATCGTTTTTACCGCTATGGTGTCGACATTTACGCCAACGGCACCATTATAGGTGCTAATGCCAGTTGCATAGGCCGTGGCACTAGAAGCAGAATCTGTTATTAATTCGCTTGCTGAAGAGGTTTTTATCAAACCAATAGTTTCAAACCTATCAAAACTAGGCGTGGAGTCATTGTAGTAATAACTAGCAGAAATTTGACTCAGTCCCATGCCATCGCCAATAAGCAGAATTATGTTTTTTGGTTTTGTTTTATTGGAATCTAAAGACGTTTGAGTGGTTTTTTCTTTGACACTTGCGCAACTTACTAAAAGTAATAATGAGGTGAATAACACACCTATTTTTTTAAATATCATAAAAGATTCTTTAGTGATTTTCAAAAGTAACAATATTCGAGGTTCAAAATGTTAACGCTACGTTATAGAAGTTTCTTTTTTATACCTTGCCATCTCAATGTATTGATAAAGGTGCCTTCTTCTTGATTTACAATGAAAGGTAGTTTCTTTTGTTTTGCTTGTTCATATCCTCGCACACAAGATAAATAAAAAGAAAAATCGTTCTTCGCAATGGCAAGTTTTATTGCCGCTAAACGGGCAAGGTTTTTTGAATAACGCATGCGATAAAATGCTTCGCCTTGTTTCTTTTTGGACTCGATTGAATAACTCTCACCTGTAGGCCTTAGGTGTTTTACTTGCAACGAGGTGTCTGTTGCTATTTCCCAATTATGGTATATTGCGAGTAATCCATCAACCGTGTCCCAGCCAATTGATGTTTTTAAACCACCTATTTTCTCAAAACATGCTTTTCTGTAAAGTTTTATTGGACCTCTCACTTTTGTTTTTTCTGAAATATTTTCATAAAACCAATTGTTGTTTTTTTGAATGTACAAATTACCTCCAGCGAGCCCAACGTTTTCATTCTCTGTGAAAATCTTAAAAATTGATTCAAAATAGTTCTTTGGAAGTAAGATGTCTGCATCAAACTTTCCTACGAGGTCATAGTCTTCAGTTAATGAGTCATACCCTGCATAAAATGCGTTAACAACTTTTGATCCAGGCTCGTGTTTATTGCTAGATGTTATTGTGACCGACTCGATTATAGCATATTTAGAAGAGTACCTGTCAATTATTTGCTGTGAATTGTCTGTAGAGTTATCATTTACAAGAACCACTTTGGCAGGCACTTTTGTCTGACTCATAAGGGTAGTAAGCATTTGTTCTAAAAATGCTTCTTCATTATGGATTGGTATGATAATGGCTGTTTTCAAATTTTTAAACTACAAATTCTAAAATTAAATTTATTTTAGAGTTTGGAACAAAAAAGCAGTTTCTTATTCCATTGTCATTTTTTCTGATAATGGTATTCGTTTTTTTAAGTCCTTTTGGCGTATGATTATAGAAATTATAATTCAAGTTTTTAAAGAAAGCGTCTAATTTGATCTCAGTCTCATTATAGAGTGTTTCACAAATTATAATAGGTTCAAATTTTTCTATAAAAGCTTTGCCTGATTTAAGGATTTCTATTTCGGTCCCTTCAGTATCTATTTTTATAAGATCAATATTGGTTATTTGTTTCGAAATAATAAAATCATTTAGAGTAATGCTTTCAACGCTGTTTTTAATAAAATCTCTATTCTTTGTTTTTGTTCCAGCATTATGCTCACCGGATAAATTATAAAGCAAGTTATCGTATTTTTTGTTTTGGACTTCAAAAAAATTTATTCTACCATTTTGGTTAGACAAAGCCTTTTCTATAAGCGTAATAGATTTTGAGAAATTATTGAGTTCTATGTTTTTCTTTAAAAAGTATTTTGGTCCTATTGCTGGTTCAAAGGCGTACGTTTTAATTCTAGAATTTGCTTTAGAGGCTAAAATTGAATAATAACCAAAGTTTGCACCGATGTCAAAAAACACTGAAACCTCACTTATTAGTTTTTCAAAGATCAACGAATATTCAAATTTTTCATAGCCATTCCAGTATAATAATTTTGTAACGTGGCTAGTTTGGTTTGTAGCAATTTTAATTGATCCAGAGGCTGTTTTGACTGTTATTGTTCCCGAAGGGGGTAGTTGTAATTTCGTTTTCTCTTTTAAAAGGGGGTACGTTATTGAACGTAAAAAAAAATTAATCTTTGAGTTATAGATGAGCTTGTAAAATAGATTTTTCAAAAACAAGTTGTCATTACTTTATAATTAAAATCATTTTGTTCTCAACAAATTTAGAGCCTTTAAGTTTAACAATATATAACCCATTTTCAAGGCCCTCAATATTTACTTTAGGGGTAAAGGAAATTGTTAATAAAGTTTTGCCTAAGGCATCATATAAAATTATGATTTCAATTTGATTACTATTATTAATTATATTCAGTTCAGTTTGGGCAGGATTAGGATATAAGATAGTTGGTTTAATATTAAAATTCGTGATGGTCAATGCTTCTGTGCATAGATGATCAACATTATTTTGAATTAAAGTACTGTTGTAATATCTAAAATCATCTATAGCTCCTTTAAAATATAGTGGATCTACATTTAGGTATAAATCATTTCTATCAATATTTCCTAAAGTTAAAGAGTATTGTAATGGTCCTTCCGAACCAGAATAACTTCCTCCATCATCTTTGGAATTAACGGATATTTCCATCTCGGTTGCAGAAGTAATCACCGCCACCACATGGTGCCATAAATTCGTAGTTATAGTTTCATCACTAACAAATGTGCGTCTTGCGCTGGAATTGTAAAAATATGAACCGTCACCATAGTTTATTGCGCAGTTACCAGTGGTTATTTGAGTGTTGAAATAGATACCACTGCCTCGTTCATTTTCAAAAGAGGTACTAAAAAGAGCTCGATCTTGATGATTATAAATGTCATATCTAACCCAAAAAGAAAACGAAACGGGAAGTTCAGGTTTTAGTTCCATTAAGTTGGGTAAACTTATAAAATTATTGATTCCGTAAAAATAAACCGACCCGTAAGAAACCCCGTGCCTATCTTCTGTACAGGTTACGCCGTTAGGAGGTGCCAAGGTGATTATTTGAAGTTTCATCTAGGGTATTGTTGTCAAATTTATAATATAACAAGAGGTCGTCAGTAACTATTTGAGAAAATCCAAAAGAACAGCAAACAAATATGCATAATACAGTTAATTTATTTCTTATAAAATAAAAGTGATAAAATCAAACCTTGTAAATCATAGCATTTATATTCATACCTGCTCCAACGCTGGCAAACATAATAATGTCTCCTTTGTTTATCTCATGACCTTTCAATTTTCCACTTAAGATTAAATCGTATAAAGTGGGTACTGTCGCTACGCTAGAATTACCAAGTTTGTCAATGGTCATAGGCATAATACCTTCTGGCATTTGCATATCATATAATTCATAGAATCGTTTTAGGATAGCCTCATCCATTTTTTCGTTAGCTTGATGAATTAATACCTTTTTCAGGTCGGTAATTTTATAACCGCTTTCATCCAAGCAATTTTTCATTGCATCAGGAACATAACTCAGTGCAAAATTATAGATTTTACGTCCGTGCATTTTAATATAGCGACGCGTATCTGTGGATTCTTGGTTGTTACTTTCTCCAAAGAATATAAAGTGTGCTTCGTCGTACGTATACGACGCGCTTTTATGTGTTATAATACCACTGTCTTCATTTTCTAAAAGTTCTACAACAGCGACTCCGGATCCATCACTATAGATCATAGAGTCTCTATCGTGCGGATCTATAACTCGTGATAAAGCCTCTGCTCCAATCACCAAGCATTTTTTAGCCATTCCAGCTTTGATAAACGCGTTGGCTTGGATCATTGATTCTACCCAACCAGGGCAACCAAAAAGCATATCATATGCAACACAGTAGGGGTTTTTTATTTTTAGTAAATGTTTTACACGAGAGGCTATGCTGGGAACAGTGTCACTTTGTGAACTGTTATGTTTTACATCACCATAATTATGTGCAACTATAATGTAATCTAGTGTTTCAGGATCGACACCAGATTTTTCAATAGCGATAGCCGCCGCCGAGGCTGCCATATCTGAAGTTGTAAGCTTTTTGTCGAGGTAACGCCTCTCTTCAATACCAGTAATGGCTTGAAATTTTTCAATAATTACGGAATTCTCTTGCCCAAATTTTGAGCCATCGTTATTAAAGAACGAATTTTCTATAAAATCTTTATTGGGAGCAACACCTTTTGGTATATAGCTTCCTATGCCTGTTATGGTGACACCCATGTCCTGTTTTTTTTCCAAAACTAACTAAAACTGAAGTAGTAACCATCTTAAAGATAAGGAAATTGTGTTAGTTTTTGTTTTTATGATTATAATTATTTAAAAATATGAAATCCTCATTCTACTAAAAATAAAATGAGGATTTCATAATACTCAATAGCTATCAAGCATCCATATATGCTTCTATAGGTGCACAGGTACATATTAGATTTCTATCCCCATAAGCGTCATCTACACGTCTCACACTTGGCCAAAATTTATTGTCACTAACATAATCTAATGGAAATGCTGCTTGTTGCCTTGTATAGGGCATTGTCCAAGCATCTGCAGTTAGCATTGCCTGAGTATGAGGAGCATTTTTTAATAGATTATTAGGTTCGTCTTTTGAGATTGCATCAATCTCTTTTTTAACCGAAATCATGGCGTCACAAAAGCGATCTAACTCTGGAAGACTTTCGCTTTCTGTAGGCTCAATCATCATTGTTCCCGCTACTGGAAAAGACACTGTTGGCGCATGAAAACCATAATCCATTAATCTTTTGGCGATGTCTACTACTTCTATACCGTTTTCTTTAAATGGTCTGCAATCTATAATCATTTCGTGAGCAGCGCGCCCACGTTCACCAGCATACAATACTTCAAAGTGTCCTTTTAGTCTTTCTTTGATATAATTTGCATTTAGTATGGCATATTCTGTAGATTTTTTCAAACCGTTTTCTCCAAGCATGCATATATAAGCGTAACTAATCAGACAGGCCATTGCACTGCCCCAAGGGGCTGCTGAAATTGCAGTAATTGCTTTTTCACCACCCGTTCTAATAATTGGATTGGAAGGTAAGAAAGGAACCAGTTGTTTCGCAACACAAATAGGACCTACGCCAGGACCTCCTCCTCCATGAGGAATGGCAAAAGTCTTGTGTAAGTTTAGATGACACACATCTGCACCAATAGCACCAGGATTTGTTAATGCTACTTGCGCATTCATATTAGCGCCGTCCATGTACACTTGCCCTCCGTTATCGTGAATGATTCCAGTTGCTTCTTTGATGGCAGATTCGTAAACACCGTGTGTAGACGGATATGTTATCATCAATGCTGCTAAATTATCTTTATGTAATTCCGCTTTTTCTCTAAGGTCGTTTATATCTATATTACCTTCTAAAGTAGCCTTCGTTACTACTACCCTCATTCCAGCCATAATGGCACTTGCTGGGTTGGTTCCGTGAGCTGATGATGGGATCAAACAAATCTTGCGGTGATGATCTCCTCTTGATTCGTGATATGCTTTTATAACCATTAATCCAGCAAACTCTCCTTGAGCTCCGCTGTTGGGTTGTAAAGAAGTGCCTGCAAAGCCTGTGATTTCTGTTAGTTGGTCTTCTAATTTCTTAAGAATGTATTGATATCCACCAGCCTGTTCAATTGGAACAAATGGATGCATATTACCCCACATTGGATCACTTAAAGGTAGCATTTGAGCCGCTGCATTTAACTTCATGGTGCAACTCCCTAATGGTATCATCGAGTGATTTAAAGCCAAATCTTTGCGCTCTAATTTTTTGATGTAACGCATTAAATCGGTTTCGCTATGGTAGCTATTAAAAACTTCATTTTCTAAAAATGGGGAATGTCGTGCAACCGATTTCGGGATTGCATTTCCTTCTTTAATCTCGGTTATTTTGATGGTCTCTTTGTTAATCGCTTCAGCAAATAGGGCTACAATTTTGTTAAGATCTTTTAGGGTAGTAGTTTCATTTACTGAAATTGAAACTGTTTCCTCGTCTGGGTAATAAAAATTAATCTCTTTAGATTCTGAAAGGAATTTTATTTTTGTAGCATCGGTTTTTATCCCGATGGTGTCAAAATAGCTTTCATTGGTTTGGTACAAACCTAAACGTTCTAAGGCATCTGCTAAAGTGGTAGCGTGATTGTGAACTTTAGTTGCAATATAGTCCAATCCTTTTGGGCCATGATATACTCCATACATTCCTGCCATAACTGCTAGCAATACTTGCGCCGTGCAGATGTTTGAAGTCGCTTTATCACGTTTTATATGTTGCTCGCGTGTTTGCAATGCCATACGCAAAGCGCGGTTGCCATTCGTATCTTTTGTTACGCCAATGATTCTACCAGGTATATTGCGTTTGTATGCAGCTAGGGTAGCAAAGTATGCTGCGTGCGGTCCACCATATCCTAAGGGGATTCCAAAGCGCTGTGTCGTTCCCACTACCACATCCACACCATAACTCCCTGGAGCCTCTAATTTTACCAAGCTTAAAATATCCGCTGCTACGGCTACTTTGATTTGGTTTTTTTTCGCTTTTGCAACGAAATCCCTATAATCGTATACTTTTCCAGTTTTCCCTGGATATTGTAATAGCGCTGCGAAATATTCATCCGAAAAATCAAACTCTTCGTGATTTCCTATAACTAATTCTATCTCTAACGGAATTGCTCTCG
This sequence comes from Patiriisocius sp. Uisw_017, assembly GCF_047731265.1. Taxonomy (GTDB): domain Bacteria; phylum Bacteroidota; class Bacteroidia; order Flavobacteriales; family Flavobacteriaceae; genus Patiriisocius. The sequence continues at coordinate 2,081,267 of NZ_CP159835.1, forward strand.
TTTTTAATAATGATAAGGTTTGGGGAAGAATTTCTTCGGAAACGAAAAACTTACTAACGTTACTTTTCTTTTGATCTCTTTCTCTAACTGCAAAAAGTAATGACATTGCTTCCGCTGCAGCGGTACTTTCATCAAGCAGCGAAGCATTAGCAAGTTCCATCCCAGTTAAATCTGTAATCATGGTTTGGTAGTTGAGCAACGCTTCCAATCTGCCTTGAGCAATTTCTGCTTGGTATGGAGTGTATGCTGTGTACCAACCCGGGTTTTCAAGAATATTACGCTGAATTACAGGCGGAATAATAGCTTGATGGTATCCCAGACCAATGTATGTTTTGAAAACATTATTTTTTGAAGATAGTTCTGTGATATGCTCCAGGTATTCCTGCTCACTCATGGCATCGTCTAAGGTTAAATCTTTTTCGAGCCTAATGTCATTAGGAATGGTCTCAAAAATGAGTTGCTCCATAGAGTCTACACCCACTGTGTTTAGCATTTTTTGAAGGTCATCTCTACGAGGACCTATGTGTCTTAGCGCAAATGAATCTGTATTCATAGTAAATTTTGGCGTTGCCGAAAAGGTTAAATTAAACGTTCCTTAAATTAAGTTTTAAAAGACTTAAATAGTTCCATAAAACAGAATACAAAAATACAACATATTGCATAGAATGTTTAAGCTTTAAAGTCAATATTAAAACAACTTTTCAACCATTGTTAGAGTTTATAAACATCTATAAATTTAACGTTTAAGCTTAAGAATGTTTAGTAGCTCTAAACAGGTGCGTTTTATTAGAAATTTTTTCTTTGGAAATGATTAATTTTAGCCATTGAAATTTTTTAGATCAATATTCGAATTTTACATCAATGCTAGCATCCATGTTGCTTTAGCTGTTGCGTCATTGGTAGCGGTTACTGCAATTGAATTTGATCTCTCTTTAACTAATTCATTTTACTATTTCATAATTTTTGGAAGTATCACAGGATATAATTTTGTAAAGTATGCCGAAATAGCTGGGCTGCATCATCGTAGCTTAGTTAAAAGATTAAAGGGTATTCAGGTTTTTTCTCTTTTCTGCTTTTTTGGAATGTTGATTTTTGCTTTAAGATTATCTTTAAATACGCTACTAGTTACTTTGGGTTTTGCCGTGATCACTCTTTTGTATGCGGTGCCCTTGTTGTTTAAGAAAAACCTGCGAAGTATCGCTGGGTTAAAAATTACTATGGTAGCGCTTGTCTGGACAGGAGTAACAGTATTACTGCCTTTTGTTTCAATCGAAGATAGTTTGAGCGGAGTGTTTTATTTTACTTTTATACAGCGGTTTATAGTTGTGATAGTACTTATACTTCCGTTTGATATTCGGGACTTGCAATATGATAAGACTACCTTGAAAACGATTCCACAAAGTTTTGGTATAAAAAAGACAAAGCGACTAGGGATATTTTTGTTGACTATAGTGCTTATTATGGAAGGCTTTAAAGCCCCCCCTTCCGCAGTTAAAATTAGTGTTCTAGTTTTTGTTTGTTTTTTAGTAGCAACGAGTCTGGTGTGTGCACAAAAAAAACAATCAAAATACTTTACCTCTTTTTGGGTGGAAAGTATCCCGATTGTTTGGTATCTGCTATTATTTGCTTTTTAAGATTACTTTGCCATTTCTTGGCGCAATCTTTCTTTCATAGCCGCTTTTTGGTCTAGCGGCATTGTTTTTATTTCACTTTTTTTGAAAAGTTTTGAGAGTTTAGTGTTACGTGCTGTGTATTTGCGACAAGCAGCACAATAGATAAGGTGTATGGTGAGTTTTATTAACGCTAGTAAAGAAGCATCCTTGTATTGGTTTTTATCACAAGTGTGATTTGCTTCTTCACATTTTAAAAATAATTTCATCCGTATAGCGTATTTTATAAAGTTGAAGCTGTTATGTCGAAACTATTCACTTTCGGTAATTTTAAAATTATATTGGTGCATTGCATAACTTAATTTAACCAAGATTTTTCTAGACAATTTGCCATTGCGGTTCTTGCACGATGAATAATTACCCAAAGATTAGACGGTGTTATACTATATTCATTACAAATCGCTTCCGTATCAAAATTGTCAATTGTTTTCATTTTAAAGATCGACGCCTGCTTACTATTCAAAGTGTCAAGGCAGTTGTGTATTGCCATTCCTAACTCAGTGTTTTCCATAGTTTCTTCAGCAGTTTTGTCAAATGGATCGCTTACACGTTCTTCTAGCCAGTCACCTTCTGAATCTTCACTATTGTATTGGATTCTTACTTCGGCTTTCCCTTTATTGCTGTTTGTCTTTCGATAGTGATCTATTATTTTTCGTTTTAAAATTGAAATTAACCAAGTGCGCTCGCTTGCTTCCCCCTTAAAGTTCGCGGCCGATTTAAGTCCAGCCAAGAACGTTTCAGAAATAAGATCTTGTGCAACCTCGTGATTGCTTACTCGTACAATCGTAAAGTTATACAAATAGTCGCCGTAACGATCGACCCAGTTTGATGCATCTATAATGTGTTTTGACATACGGATTTCAAAAATAGGAAAGTTTAAGTAACTATAACAAATTTAGGCTGTTTTAAGGCGTAAAATATTGCCATATTTTAATTGAAACGATGCATTAGATACCAAGCATGCCTTATTTTTGAAAAAAAACTTATGAAAAAGATAGCTTTATTATTGTTTTTCGCTGTTTTTACAACTTTTGCGCAACAGCTTGAAATAGAAAAAACTTACGCAACTATGGCATTACACGATGCCGAAGAATTGCAAAATGATTTACCAAACCAAGTTTCAATTATTGCTGTTAAAAGGTAATGAGGCTGTGATATATATGACACAAAATGCGGCACATCTATTACACGATAGAGTGCTTGTTCACGGTCCTGGATATATTTTTAAGGCTAGCAAAGAAGCTGTTTTAGAAAGTTTGCAACGCACACCGCAAGGAGTACGAAGTGTTATTGATTTTACGCTTACTGAAGAAACATCTGTCTCAGCAGTACTGCAAGTAATAAATACGCAAAATATAGAGGATCATATTCTGGAATTAGAAGCCTATGGAACATGACACCATTCAACTTCTTCTGGAGCGCAATCTGCTGTAGATCTCAAAGATAAATGGGAAGTAATGGCTGTTCAATATGGAAGAACAGATGTAAGTGTGCGACTTTTTGATCACACAGGGACAAATATGCAATCTGTAATTATGGTTATTTAAGGGCAAGTTAATCCAGAGGAATATGTAATTGTGTGTGGGCACTTAGATTCTACCTCCACACAATGACAAACAAATGCTCCCGGAGCCGAAGATGGTGCCTCGGGAATCGCGACCATAACAGAGGCTGTCAGAAGTCTTTTTGAAATAAATTTTGAATCACAAAGAAATAATGAGGTCATGGCTTATGCTGCGGAGGAAATTGGATTGGTAGCTTCTGCAGAAATTGCAGAAGAGTATTCAAGTAACAATATTGATTTGGGTGCAGTAGTGCAATTTGATATGACCAATTATAATGGATCTGCAAATGATCTTTCCCTCATTACAGATTTTACAGATGGTACTTTAAATTCTTTTTTAATGGAGCTATTATATCATTATAATGGGTCTGGCGAACATGAAATAACACATAGTAATTCGCTATGTAATTATTGGTGTTCAGACCATGCGAGTTGGACTTCTGAAGGATATATCACTGCGTTCCCATTTGAAGCTAATTTTGGAGATCATAACAGTGTAATTCACACACGGAATGATACCTACTCGGGAACTGCAACACACGGTGCTAAGTTTGTTAAGTTGTGCGCCGAATTTTTAATTTAAGCAGTAAAAAGTACTTTAATTGCAGTAATCGATGAGGCTACTCAAAACTCAGTTTTTATTTCTAATGCTAATGGAGCGATTGCCTATAGTATTGAGGGAAACACACAATCTTTTAATCAAGTTGTCGGGTATGATATGCTAGGTAAAAAAGTGGCAAACCAAGCCATAAAATTAGCGAACGGAAGTATTCCCGTAGGCCAATTAAATCAGGGATGGTATATTTTTTCTTTTGTTAAAAACAGGAAAGGTTCTGTTTCTAAAAAAGTGATTTTGAAGTAAAATATAGTGTCAAAAAAACGCTGTTGTTTACGAGGCGTTTTTTTGTGCTTTTCTTTTAATAGCTTCATTTCTTTTTATCAGAAACTCCCTAAGGTGACTTTTTAGAAAAAGGACATTGAAAATACGCCCAAAGATTCCGTAAGGAGTTTTATATCTTAGCATATCTTTCATAAGTGTTACCCCGTCATTTTCTTCAAAAAAATGATCGTGACAAAAATAGATAAAGTGTCCCTCAATCATAATGTCTGTAAATGTTTGTGGAGTAGCCATTTTGATGATTTTACTTGTGTGTTTTAAGTAAAAGCCAAAATGTTTTCCACGCCAAGTAACAGTTTCACCAAGGCTAATGAGTCCTTTAGTTTTCCCGGCAATAGCAACTTCTTTAGTTTGAGAGGCAGATTCCATATGAAAATCGATGTCCCTTGAGAGGTTGAAAATACTTTCAATGGGTGCTTCTATTTTTGTTAGCAATTCAATGGTAGTCATTATTATTATTAATTGTACTTAAGTTGTGTCCAAAACCTTTCACCAGGCAAGCCATTTATTGCCAATGAAGCTGCAAAAATGAGGTTTTATAAGAGTCTTAATATTTTCGATTCGTGTTTTATTGATTCAGCCAAAAATTTCAGTTTTACCCTCTATGGTGATTTTTGAACCTTCTGCTAGGAATACTGAAGTTGGCTTAGCATTGCTTAGAAAAGCAAATTCTTTTCCGTAAAGAGAACCGCAATCTACATTCACTTCAAAATTTAATACGACATATTGCTCCCAAGAAGGATGGGTTACTTCGTATTCGTTTGTTTTGGATTTTGATTTCTTTGCGTATCCCCAGTAATGTTCGGTAATAAATTCAGTTTCTGAATTGGGTTCGATGGGACTCAATTTATTTTCAGAGATTAATTTGATAGACTGCCATTTTTCTTGGTGCTTGAAATAGTATTCAGTATGTCGTTTTTGACCACGTACTTCCCGAACATGTTTCATAGCTGCGGTGGCATAATTTTCTTTATACAAGGTATTGGCTACAAAAGTAATGGCCCATTTAGGGACTATCTCTTTGATAAAAACAACACCACGTTTCCAAGTAGATCCATCAAGATGTTTTACATAAAACCGAAGGTTAAATTCTTCAAAATTTACGTGAAACGGAATTTTAAGTCCTAGAATCCTCGTGTTCAAAAAATTAAAACCAACCAGACTAACATAGCATTTTCCTTCCCAGAAATCTAATTGAGTGCCCGCGGGAACATACGATTCCAGTATCGCTGGTGGAACTTCATAATTTATAAAAGCTAGTTTTCGCCATTCACCTTTTAGAAAACTCATATTATTGTCTTTTAAAGCGCAACGGTGTTTCCGTTCCCCAAAACCCTAAAATCATACTGTCTTCTTCCAGTTTTACGATGTAATAGCATTCTTCGCTATCGCCGGTAGTGTTGATGTACCTGTCTTCTTCACTAGCATTTTTAATGGCTTTTCTAGAGCAGGTTTTTCCCATAGAGAATGTTATGTTTTTCTCAGTGTTAGCGCCGTTGTAGGTGTTTATTACTTTGTCCCCCTCAAAAGTTAATCTGCTTAATGGAGCATCAATATTTACCCAAGTGCCTTGGAGTTTTTTATAGTTTTCTGAGGTAGAATGGTCATTTTTAACAATCTCAATTTCTTCTATTGTTTCAGAATTTTTAACTCCCGAAGAAGTGTTTTTTTTACAAGAAATTACGGCTAAAAATACCAAGATGATATATGTTGTTTTCATATTTTTTAATTTTGCTATGGCTAACTCTTTAAAGCAACCCTGCCCGTTTTAAAAGGGCATCTGGATTTGGTTTTTGTCCTCTAAACTTGATATAGAGTTCCATTGGGTCTTGCGTTCCTCCTTGGGAAAGAACGAAATTCTTAAACTTATCGGCCACTTTTTTATTAAAAATCCCCTCTTCTTTAAAATAAGCAAAGGCGTCTGCATCGAGCACTTCTGCCCATTTATAACTATAGTATCCAGCCGAGTATCCTCCTTGAAAGATGTGAGAAAAAGCAGTACTCATGCACGTCTCTGGTGTTTCGGGATATAATTGTGTTCCAGCAAAAAAAGCTGTCTCGAACTCCTTTACATTATTTACTGTTTCTGGTAATTTACCATCGTGCCAAGACATGTCTAACAGTCCAAAACTTAATTGGCGTAGGGTCTGCATCCCTTCGTGAAAGGCAGCAGATTCTTTAATCTTATTTACCAGCTCCATTGGGATTACTTCGCCAGTTTCGTAGTGAGTGGCAAATAATTCCAAGGTTTCTTTTTCATAACACCAATTTTCTAAAATTTGACTTGGAAGTTCTACAAAATCCCAATGCACGCTAGTCCCGCTAAGTCCTTTGTAGCTTGTGTTAGCCAACATGCCGTGTAGTCCATGACCAAACTCATGAAACAAAGTAGTCACCTCGTTAAATGTTAAAAGAGATGGTTTTGTAGCGGTAGGTTTTGTGAAATTACAAACGTTTGATACGTGTGGTCTTTCATTTATTCCATTCTTGATTTGTTGTGGTTTGTAACTCGTCATCCAAGCGCCACCGCGTTTTCCTGCTCTTGGGTGGAAATCCGCATAGAACAGCGATACGAGTTCTCCTTCAGTATCGGTAACACGATAGGTCTTTACATCTTCGTGATATTTGTCGATGCTGGGGTCTTCTTTAAAGTGAAGACCGAATAATTTTTGCGCCACCGTAAAAACACCATTAATTACATTTTCTAACCTAAAATAGGGTTTCAGTTTTTCGTCGTCTAAGCTGAATTTTTGCTGTTTTAATTTTTCAGCATAATACGCACTGTCCCATTTTTGAAGTTCATCTATACCGTCCAATTCTTTTGCGAATGCTTCTAGCTCATCAAACTCTTTTTGAGCAGCGGGTTTGGCTTTTTTCAACAAGTCATTAGAAAAATCTAAAACAGTTTGTGGGGTTTTTGCCATGCGTTCTTCCAGAACAAAATGGGCGTGGCTTTTATAGCCTAAAAGTTGCGCGCGTTGCTGTCTTAGCGTTACAATTTGTAATACGTTTTGTTCATTATTGTGTTTGCCTTTTGTAAATGCTCTTGCGCCAAATGCAAGTGATAATTCTTTGCGAAGCGTGCGGTTTTTAGCGTATTTCACAAAAGGAATATAGCTAGGATAGTCCAACGTGATGAGCCAACCATCTTTGTCTTTCTCTGCGGCGGCTTGCGCTGCTGCCTCTTTTACTCCTTCTGGGAGGCCCGCTAGATCTTCCTTATTTGTTAAATGCATTTCATAGGCATTTGTAGCCGCCAATACATTTTCGCCAAAAGTGAGTGAAAGTCTTGAAAGCGTTGTGTCTATTTTACGGAGTTGTGATTTTTTTTCTTCAGAGAGATTTGCGCCGTTGCGACTAAAACCTTTGTATTGCTTTTCAAGGAGTGTGTTTTGCTCAATGTTTAAATCTAAATTTTCACGGTTTTTAAAAACACTTTTTACGCGATTAAATAGCTTCTCGTTTAAGAGTAAATCATTTTGAAATTCAGATAATAGAGGAGAAACTTGTTGTGCTATTTTTTGAATTTCGTCATTGGTTTCAGCACTGTTCAGATTAAAAAAAATACTGGTTGCTCTATCCAATCCTGTTCCTGTGTTTTCCAATGCTTCTATGGTATTTTCAAACGTAGGCTTTTCAGTACTATCAGCAATCGCTGAGACTTCTGCTCTGTTGTCTTCAATAAGTTGCGTAATTGCCGGTAAAAAATGCTCGTTTTTTATTGCTGAAAACGGAGCGGCATCAAATTTTTTTAAGAGTGGGTTCATGGGAGATTTAAGATTGGAGAATTCAGATTTTTGAATGTCTTATTTTATGTTGACGTCTCTGGAATTTAAATTGAGTATTGAACACCCTACCATTAAGCTTTGATTGGTGTCTGTAATTAAATAATTATTTGATTTTAGAAGGTCCTCCAGGAGAGGCTTTTGAAAAAAAATCACTATTTCAATGTAAGGCTACTGCTTACTGGCATTGCTACTGCGCACTGAAAGAGCTCCTTCTTCAACCTTCATCTTCAAACCTTCTTTGTATGCGAGTACTTTGTCTAAGACGCATTTATCTGCAACGCCGATGATTTGTGCTGCAAGAATACCTGCATTTTTTGCACCATTAAGTGCTACCGTGGCAACAGGAACGCCTCCTGGCATTTGTAGGATACTTAAGATGCTATCCCAGCCATCAATACTATTGCTAGATTTTACTGGAACACCAATTACTGGTAATGGTGAAAGTGAAGCGACCATTCCCGGTAAGTGTGCTGCTCCTCCTGCACCAGCAATTATTACTCCAATGCCACGTGTGTGCGCATTCTTGCTAAAATCGAATAACTTTTCAGGGGTTCTATGTGCTGAAACGATATCTACCTCAATTTCAATATCAAATCCCCTTAAGATGTCTATGGCGTTCTGCATCACTGGCATATCGCTTGTGCTGCCCATTATTATTGCTACTTTACTCATACTTTTGTAATTTTCAAATTATAATTCCGATAATTATCGGGATCAAACACCAAAAATAATTTTATAATTTGGTGTTTTTTAGTTTTATTCAATTGTGTTTATAGAATATATTGTTGCTCATAATTCAATTTGTAATGGGATTTTGACAAAATTATAGCTTTGGTTAGAAAAATCTATTCCAATGAAATTACCTTAATCAAACGCTTAACCTCTTCCGCAATTTTTCTTGCTTTATCAATATCTTCATTAACAATGGTAACGTGTCCCATTTTTCTAAAAGGGCGTGTTTGCTTTTTCCCATAGATATGTGGGGTAACCCCTTCCATCGCCAGTATCTTTTCTATGTTCTGATAGACTACGTTGCCGGAGTGTCCTTCAGCACCCACAAGATTTACCATAATACCACCCACTTTACTGCGGGTATTTCCCAAAGGTAAATTTAAAATAGCACGAAGCTGTTGTTCAAATTGGTTGGTATAGCTGGCTTCTATGCTGTAATGCCCACTGTTATGAGGTCTTGGTGCCACTTCGTTTACGATAATCTCATCGTCTTTTGTCTGAAACATCTCTACTGCCAACAAGCCAACATGCTCAAATGCTTCGGAAACTTGTACTGCGATTTCTCTTGCTTTTTTCGCAACCGCATCCTCAATACGCGCAGGACAGATTACATATTCTACTTGGTTTGCTTCTGGATGAAATTCCATTTCTACCACAGGATATGTTTTTACTTCTCCCTTAGCATTACGCGCTACAATAACAGCGAGCTCATTTTTAAAGGGAATCAAATCTTCAGCAATACACGAACTCTCAACTAGCGGTATTAGGTCGTCTTCATTCCTAATAACCGAAACTCCTTTGCCATCATAACCACCCGTGCAACTTTTCCAAACAAATGGAAGTGTTATTTCTTTGCTGGCGATCGCTTCGGTAAGTTCAAGTTTGTTTTCAAAGACTTTAAAAGGAGCTGTAGGAATGTTTTTTACAGAATAAAATTTTTTCTGAACCCCTTTATCTTGGATATTCCGTAGTGTTTTAGCTGAAGGATATACTTTTTTGCCTTCAGATTCTAGTTTTTCTAAGGCCTCTAAATTTACGGCTTCAATTTCAAAAGTAAGTACATCCACTTTTGTTCCGAAGTTATAAACCGTTTCAAAATCCATCAAATCACCTTGTTCAAAGTGATCGCACGCTGTTCTTGAGGGAGCTTCATTGCTTGGATCTAAGACGTGTGTGGTGATGTCAAATTTGCATGTTTCAGACAACATCATTCTGCCTAGTTGACCACCACCTAAAATTCCTAAAATGAAATTTGAAGAAAAATAATTTGCCATAAGACAAAGATACAATGTTTGAAATCGAAATCGAAATCGAAAATGGACTTCAATACTATTATGCACAAAAAATGGAATCACTCAGCCATCTTTTATCGGTACATTTGATTAATAATAAGGCTTATATTGAAATGACAAGTTTAGCTTCTTCCCCCAGTAGGTTTGATTTTAATGAGATAAAAATAGTTTTTTCCGCGTGTGGGGGAAGGTGAATTTCGAATTAATTTTAATGAAATATAAAGTTTTTAAGCGAAATTTGGGAGGGGGACTTTTAATTCATAATTTTGAATTATTTCACAAGGCATAACTCCTTACTCTTAACTAGTTTGAATATCTTTGCGGCGATCAAATAGTGTAGCGTCCGTATTGAAATGTGGGATTTTATAAAATCGTTATTTGGTATAAAAAATGCGGAAGAATGTCAATCTAATGATGCGCTACGGAAAAAGGAATTAGAACTAAAAAAGTACCCGTCACCGCGGGAAATAAACATGACAAATATAGTATTATTTGGCCCTCCTGGAGCTGGAAAAGGAACGCAAGCCGAAGTCTTAAAAGAAAAATATCAACTCATTCATCTTTCTACAGGCGATATGTTTAGATATCATATGAAGAATGATACCGAGCTTGGGAAATTGGCAAAAACGTATACCGAAAAAGGACATTTAGTTCCAGACAGCGTGACCAACGAAATGCTGAAAGATGAGGTAAATCGCCAGTTAGAGAACAATCCAAATGGTTTTCTGTTTGATGGCTATCCACGAACAAAAGATCAAGCACAAGTGCTAACCGATTTTATGACCGAAAAGAAAACTAAAATTGCAGCAATGGTTGCTTTAGAAGTTGGAGATGAAATATTGGTAGGTAGGTTGTTAGACCGCGGAAAGTCTAGCGGAAGAGCAGACGACGCAAACGAAGAAGTAATTAGAGAACGTATCGCGGAATACTACCGTAAAACAGATGTTTTAAAAGAATACTACCAAGCCGAAAATAAATACTACGGTGTAAACGGCGTAGGCAGTGTTGAAGAGATTACCGCTCGTTTGACTGAAGTGATTGGAAAATTATAATTAAAAGTCAATGCGCACCTGTTTCGCATTCGCTTAAAATATAACGCTAGCTATTAATAAGACGCCTGCCTTTGCGGGAAAATGAATATGACTGAAGGAAATTTTACAGACTACGTTAAGATCCATGTAAACTCTGGAAAAGGAGGGCAAGGAAGTGCGCATTTAAGACGCGAAAAGTATATTCCCCAAGGAGGACCTGATGGGGGAGATGGTGGTCGTGGTGGTCATATCGTCTTAAAAGCCAATAGCAATCTTTGGACCTTACACCACTTAAAATTTAAACGTCATTATAAGGCGGGTCAAGGTGGATCAGGAAGCAAGCAGACCAGTACGGGAGCAGATGGAGATGATGTTTATATCGAAGTGCCACTAGGTACTTTGGTTAAGAATACAGAGACAGAGGAGCACTTAGTCGAATTGTTGGAAGACGGCGAAGAACTCATCATCGCGATGGGTGGAAAAGGGGGTAGAGGAAACAACCATTTTAAATCGTCTACCAATCAAACCCCACGCTATGCGCAACCAGGAATGGATGGGGAAGAGGGTAACTTTACCTTAGAAATGAAGGTGCTTGCAGACGTAGGCCTGGTAGGTTTTCCCAATGCTGGAAAATCAACATTGCTCTCTGTGATTACGGCAGCGAAGCCTAAGATAGCCAACTACGAATTTACCACATTAAAGCCCAATTTAGGGATCGTAGAATATCGTGACCATCGCACTTTTGTAATGGCAGATATCCCTGGGATTATTGAAGGCGCTGCGGAAGGTAAGGGCTTAGGGCATTATTTCTTAAGACACATTGAGCGTAATTCCACTTTATTGTTTTTAATCCCGGCAGATGCGCTAGATATTAGAGCACAATACGACGTTTTGCTAGACGAATTAAAACGCTACAATCCAGAATTATTAGACAAAGACAAACTAGTCGCCATCTCAAAAAGCGACATGCTAGATGAGGAGCTAAAAGCTGAAATGAAAACGGAGCTTGATAAAGATTTTATAGGGATTCCTTATTTGTTTTTTAGCTCAGTTGCTCAACAAGGGTTGATGGAGTTGAAGGATACTTTGTGGAAAATGTTAAATGGAACTACCGTGCAGGAATAAATGTTGCAACATAAATAGTAGCGTTAAATGCTAGATTTATTACTATAACCCACTTTTTTTGAATTAGTTCTAATGATAATTTGCAAAGTTTAAGTGGGTTGGGATTTATTGAGAATCTAAACTATAACTTTTCTTTAGCTTTTAATTCTAGTTGAATAATCTTGAAGGTTTAAGTTAATTACAAAGTGTAAATGCTGTTTTGTCTATTTAATATTGTTAATTTAACAAATATTGAAGCACTAAATAATTTAACATTTCTTAATGATAGGTTACAAATTACGGGCTGTAGTTCCTTAGTTTATTCGAGGACTTAGAAAGTTTAGTAGAAGTAAATGGAGCTCTTGAAATTGTTTTAATGAACAGCTAAATGGTATTTCAAGTCTGAATAATATAGATGCTTGAAGTATAAAAGATAAGATATCAATATTTCAAAATCAAGAATTAGCATTATGTAATATTATGGCGGTTTGTGATGATTTACAAAATGCTAGTATTACAAAAACCTTTGAAAAAAACGCTCCAGGCTGCAACACCATACCAGAAGTGGAAGCAAGTTGCGCATTAATTATTTCAGAAAATGATTTGCAAAATACTATTGCTATATATCCAAACCCTGTTTTGGATGTGGTAATAATAAATTCTACTTCGAGTATAGATTTTCTAAAAATACCACTATACACCATCAATGACCAAAAACTAGTGGAATTTTCAACAAAGCAACTTGATGTTTCAAGGCTATCTTCAGGAGTTTATTTTGTTCAGATTACCACCAATCTAGGTACAATTACTAAAAAAATAGTTAAAGAATAGAACCTCTTCCATTATTGGATTACTTTTTGCTAATTTTAAGGAAAAATAATTTCCATGAAAATTTTCATTTTTCTTTTAGTATCATCATTGTTGTTTGTTTCTTGCGCTGCTATGGTTGTTGTAGATTACGATAAACAAACAGATTTCACAAAATACAAAACCTATCAATTTTATAGAAAGTTAGACAGTGGTTTAAATGAACTTGATAATAAAAGAATTATTGCGGCAGTTGATAGCCTCATGGCAGAAAAGGGTTGGCAACGTACTGATTATAATCAATTTTATATAGACTTTTTTGCAGATGCACAGGTTATAAGTTCAAGAAACACCATTGGTATAGGATTAGGAACAGGAGGTGACGGTATAACTATTGGAGGAGGTTTCGGTATTCCTATTGGAGGTAAACAACTCAATCAAAAAATAACCATTGAGATTTTTGAAGAAAGACAAGGACAACCCTTGGTATGGCAGGCGACTTTTGAGGATGACATAAGAGAGGTAGCAGCATCGGAGATTAAGGAAAAGCATTTAAAAGAAATGGTTGCTGAAATTTTAAAAAACTTCCCGCCTCAGAAATAATTTCGCGCAGCTGTTTTTGGAATCAGAACTTTTAAATTGCAGCTTAATTATGAAAAAAAGCACTTTTGCTTCGGAAAAAATACCCTATGAAACACCTTATAGCCTTACTAATAATCCCTTCTATTTTAATGAGTCAATCCACATTTGAAAAAGCAGAAAAGTTATTCAAAGAAGAAAAATTCCAAAGTGCAAAATCACTATTTGCGTCGTACTTAAAAGAACACCCAGAAGATCAAAAAACAAGAGAATATCTAGGTGATATTGCGGGATATGTTAAAGATTGGGATACTGCAATAGCACTGTATAGTGTCTTGGTAGAAGAAAATGGCAACAGTGCAAATTTTCATTTTAAACATGGGGGCGCTTTAGGAATGAAAGCGCTTGAGATTAGCCGCATACGAGCACTCTCCTATATTGGAGATATAAAAGAAGCTTTTTTGAATGCTGCCAGATTAGATCCAGAACACATAGAAGTGCGCTGGGCACTTGTAGAGTTATACATGCAATTACCAGGGATTATTGGAGGAAGTGAAAGTACGTCTTTAAAATATGCTAAAGAACTTCAAAATATATCTCCGGTGGATGGGTACCTCGCAAAGGGATATATTGCTGAGTATGCAGAAAGACCTGAAGATGCAGAACGGTTCTATAAAAAGGCAATTGAAATAGGAGGCTCTCCTCACACCTATGAAAAACTGACAACACATTATGAAAAAAACAAACGGCCCAAAGAAGCCATCGAAACAGCTTCAAAATCTTTAGAACTCCATAAACGGAATAGCCTAAATTATCAAATAGGTAAAATAGCCGCGCAGTACAATCTAGATGGAGCATTAGGGATAAACTGCCTCAAAGAGTACATTGAAAACTACAGTGTTCGAGACGGAGTGCCAAAGGATTGGGCATATTACAGAATGGCACAGATTTATAAAAATCAAGGGGAAAAGGAAGCTGCATTAAGTTGGATTGAAAAAGCCTTAGAAGATCGTCCAGATTTTAAACAAGCGATAGAAGAGAAGGAAATAATTCTTTCCCTTTAAAAAAGGAATAATTCTGAATTTATAATTCTGAATTCAAAATTGATATTATCTTTATATTTCAACTGAAGCTAATAAAAAGATACCCGCATTTAAGGGCAGTTTTATGAAAATTCACTTTATAGCCATAGGCGGTAGCGCTATGCACAATCTAGCTTTAGCTCTTCACAACAAGGGCGAAGAAGTAACAGGAAGCGATGATGAAATTTTTGATCCCTCAAAGAGAAGGCTTGCTTCTAAAGGATTATTGCCTGAAGAATATGGCTGGTTCCCAGAAAAATTAACAAAGGATGTCGATGCTGTTATTTTAGGAATGCACGCAAAGGAGGACAATCCAGAGCTTTTAAAAGCAAAAGACTTGGGGCTTACTATATATAGTTATCCTGAGTTTTTGTACGAGCAATCTAAGGATAAAACCAGAGTCGTTATTGGTGGATCTCACGGTAAAACAACCATTACCTCTATGATCTTACATGTTATGCATTATCACGACAAAGAAGTAGATTATATGGTGGGCGCACAGTTAGAAGGTTTTGATACGATGGTCCATCTCACAACGGAGAATGATTTTATAGTTTTAGAAGGCGATGAGTACTTATCGTCACCTATAGATAGAAGACCAAAATTTCATCTATACAAACCAAATATTGCTTTGTTAAGCGGTATTGCTTGGGATCATATTAATGTGTTTCCTACCTACGAAAATTACGTACAACAGTTTGAGATTTTCTTAACTGAAATCACAAATGGCGGCGCTATTATTTACAACGAAGAGGATGCTGAAGTAAAAAGAGTGGTAGAAGAAAATACAGCGACCATAAAAAAATATCCATACACTACACCGGAATATATTATAGAAAACGGTCAAACACTTTTAGAAACTCCCGAAGGTGAAATGCCTATCGAAATTTTTGGCAAGCACAATCTAAATAATTTAGAAGGAGCCCGATGGATTTGCCAACTTATGGGCGTTGATGCAGATGATTTTTATGAAGCCATTTCTACTTTTAAAGGAGCGAGTAAACGTCTTGAATTAATTGCAGAAGCATCAAGCTCGGTAGCATATAAAGATTATGCACATTCGCCCAGTAAAGTGAGGGCAACCACACAAGCGGTTAAGAATCAGTTTCCTGAAAAAAAACTGGTTGCTTGCTTAGAGTTGCATACCTACAGCAGTCTTAATCCAGAATTTTTATCGGAATACAAAGGTGCCTTAGACGCTGCAGATAAGGCGGTGGTTTTCTATTCGCCGCATGCGGTGATGATAAAAGGATTACAAGATATTAAGCAAGAACAAATTGAAGCTGCTTTTGATCGTAAAGACTTAATTGTATTTACCAACCCAGTCGATTTTAAAACCTATCTCCACACGCAAGATTTTAAGAACACCTCTTTATTGCTAATGAGCAGTGGTAATTATGGCGGTTTGGATTTTGATGAGGTGAAGTCTTATTTGGTATAATTCTTTAAAATTTTATTCTCTTTAATATCCCGATAGCTATCGGGATTAACTTTGTGTGGGCTTTCTCCTCCCCACTGTTGGTTTATTAGGGCAAGGAAGAGGTTTAGAGCTATTTAAGAATTATGGGTCATCATTCTAGACCAAAAACTATTATGCGCTACACACACGTTGTAAGAAAAGATTTAAAACGGTCAAAACTCTTTAGATATTACTTTAAATAAAGTAACTCTAGGGAATGCCCGCGAGGACTTCCTATTGTTATCTTGATTATTTTACGGGATAGCCAAGGCAAATCTCAATATATAACGAGTTGTCTTAAATTTTGATCTGTCCTGAAATATATGGATTAAATTAAATGGGCATGTAAAACGTTCTAGCGAAAACTTTAAATTGGAAGCAGTTAATTTTCAGAACGAATCAATGTTAGGTTTCTATGGTTAAGCGTCGCTTCACCAGCTCCAACTTTCCATCGTACTTCAACGTTTTCCTCTGCGGTTAAAGTAATTATTGCTTGGAGAGATATCACCGAGCTCAATGAATTAATAACCCTACTAGAAAAAGCTATTTCAACCCCATTTTGATAAATAGAGTAAGTCGTCTCTTCAGTTCCGATAATAGGCTCTGTACCTGCAGGGAATTGACCCCCATAATGGGCGCCTGCTAGCGTAAGAGCTCCTAATCCATTGCCCACATCTCCAGTGATAATAGAAGTTGCGTCAGATGTAACTGCACCATTAGTGCTAAACATTACAAATGAGGAGAGGCTCCTTAAGTCAATGAAAGAATCATCTGATGGAATTGTAAGAACACTGTTCGATCCAACACTTAATGCTCCTGTCTTCGAGAACATTCTTCCTTTAAGGCTCGAATTGGCTGCTATTGTAACCGCCCCAGCATTAGACACCAAGTTTCCTTTAACTGATGAGTACTCGCCAACAGTCATGGCTGAACTTGAACCAGTCGCAACCCAGAATATATTTGCCGCTTTTGCATCTCCCTGCAAGATTACAGTTGAGTTAGCTCCTGCGGTAAACGCACCACTACCTCTTATAATAAATATGGCAGATGAGTCTCCACCACCATCCAATGTAAGTGTTCCGGCAATCGATGTTGCTCCAGGCACGTCATAGACACCAGGAGACAAGACCTCACCACTGCCAAAAGTAACCCCGTGAGATGTACCGCCAGGGAAAGCTATTAAGTCATCGTATATCTCAACCAAATCAAGAACACCTTGGTCTGAACTAAATGATTGTGCTGCGACGCCTGTGTGCTGTCCATTAAATGAAGCGATGTAAGTACCTTCAGTACAAGACACCGTCATACCTGTTATGAGTACGTCACTAACAGATTCGGTGGTAATAGACCCGCCTTCAGTAACTGAATAGACCGTAGGTTTCTCTGGCCTTTTGGTGCCTATCCAACTAGGGACTGAGGGAGTTCCAATGTTTATTTCGCCGTCATTTAATGTAGTATTAAAAATCATTAAACCTGTTGCTGGGAGTGAGATATTATCTCTTTCTGTCGTGGTTAATCGTGGCATTAAAAATCCTTTATTAACAGATGAAACATCCAGGATAGAAGAAGTGTCAGGTGCTGTTGTTCCTATACCAATCTGAGCATAAACACTTATTGAGTGTAATAAAACAAGCTGTATTAAGAAACATTTCAAGATAATTTTCATAAGTAGGTTTTTAAATTTTGGGATTTCAAAGGTGCTAAAAAAACACGGTCTTAGCTAATTTATAGGCTTTTAATTGATGAAAAGTGCAATTATTAAGAAAATATAAGAGGAGTAACACGGGTTAAAGTAAAATCAAATAAAAAAATAATAAAGCTCAAGATGGCTGCGATTTTTTAATATAGTGTCTAAATAACTAATTTTCTTAGAATAAGATACTTAGCATCTCTCGATAAAAGGGTAAATGGATAACATAACGAAAAACCCTTCAATTGGATTCAACTAATCCCGATAATAAAGCACCTGAAATTATATCCAAACGTAATAATCTTTTACAAAGCGAATTTAGATAGGAGATTTCCGGTTTTAAGTTTTTAGACTCTATTAGTGTTGACAGGTAAAAAGTAACTTCTGAGAATCTAATAAAACGGGATTTAAAACTTATTTTATAAAAATTGAAAGTTTAGAACAAACCACCATTTTTAGATTGAATTTCGAGAATGAAGTATTGGAAGTAATAAATTATGAAGGTTACGCGGATTAAAAAAATACGTTTGTCAACATGCGTATACAACTAATAAATTCCCACGGTAATTCCCTTAAAAAATCATTCAGACATCTTCTCAATAAATCTCGCATCAATATCGTGGGATTTTTTTATAAGTTCCTGTTTTGCATTTTCTTGATCTTGCTCGTTTTTATCTTGCGATAACTTAAACTTCCCTTCCCAGTTGGTAATCGTAATATCAAAAGCTTGAATATAATTTACGGCGTTTTTCATTGCGCGATTGTCTTTTTCAAGAATATATTTTTGATCGGGTTGCTCTAAAAAAGAAGTCATAGCAATCATGGTTTGTTTCGCCTCTTCAGGATCATTAATTAACGTGATGGTTCCTGTGATGTGCACGATGATATAGTTCCATGTGGGTAATTGCTTTGTGGTATAAATACTCGGAGAGATATAGCAATCAGGTCCTTTAAAAACCACCGTTACTTCAGCACCATTTTTAAGCGTGGCAACTTGTGGGTTGAGTTTGTCTATATGCGCTACTAATTTTCCAGAGG